>JBJHAZ010000309.1:0-3111 GCA_050485225.1 Gammaproteobacteria bacterium | reverse complement strand
CGAACGGGATTACCAGTCGCTGAAGATGCAGCTGCTGCGCGCCGGCACCTCGGGCGCGCTGCGTCCGAGGCCCATGGCAACGCTGCTGGAACAACTCAGCGCCCTGCACCGGCTGGCCGATCAGGCCACCAAGAGTGCGCTGTATCTGGAGCGGGTGATCAGCCAGCATCAGGGGCCTGCCCGGGCCGCTGAACCGGAATCCGTCGATGAGACGCCCGACGACGAACCGGGCGACACCGCTGACGATCCACCGGCCAAAGCCACCAGTTGAAGCTCAAGCCGAGGGTTGGGGCCACCACCGAGGCCGACCCGCTCGGCCTCGCCCCGCTGCCGCCGGTACGGGTCTGCTGTGACAGAAACCGCTCAGCCGCCCCCGGTCAGGCGTATGGCCAGCCCCATGACCGCACAGGCACCGATGACCTCCATCACACCGCGTTTGTAGCGCAGCAGTGCCACTGCCGCGCCCAGGCTGATCAGTGCGGAAGGCCAGTCGAAGGGCCCGTCAAAACCCTCCGGCCACAGCACGTGATAGCCGAAGAACAGCGCCAGATTGAGGATCACGCCCACCACCGCCGCCGTGATGCCGGTCAGCGGCGCGGTGAACCTGAGGTTGCCGTGGGTCGACTCCACCAGCGGGCCACCGGCGAGAATGAACATGAACGAGGGCAGGAACGTGAACCAGGTCACCAGCGTCGCGGCCAGCGCACCGGCCAGAAAACGCGCCTCCGGCCCCAGGGTTCCTTCCACATAGGCGCCGATGAACCCCACGAACGCCACCACCATGATGAGCGGCCCGGGCGTGGTTTCCCCCAGTGCCAGCCCGTCGATCATCTGACTGCCCGACACCCAGCCAAAGTGGCCCACCGCACCCTGGTACACGTAGGGCAACACCGCGTAGGCCCCGCCGAAGGTCAGCAGCGCCGCGGTGGTAAAGAACCAACCCATCTGGGTGAAGGTATGATCCAGCCCGAAAGCACCGTAAAGCAGGCCCATGGGCGCCAGCCACAGCAGGGCCCCACCGGCAAGAATCAGCGCCAGTCGCGACCAGCGGAACCGGGTGTGCAGCAGGCGCGTATCATCACCCACCACCGCCTCGCCGTAGTCCCGGCTGCGGGCCTCGTGCCCTTCACCCACCTTGAAATACCGGGGCCACCAGTGACCGCCGATCGCACCCACCAGCGCAGCGCCGATCACGATGAACGGAAAAGGCACATTGAAGGCGAAAATGGCCACGAACGCGGCGGCGGCCACAGCCCACAGCACACCGTTCTTGAGTGCCCGCCCGCCGATACGCCACACCGCCTGCACCACGATCGCGGTGACGGCGGGCTTGATACCGTAAAAGATGCCCTCCACCAGCGGCACATCGCCAAAGGCGATATAGATCCACGACAGCGTGATCAGAATCAGCAGGGAGGGCAGAACAAACAATACCCCGGCGACAATGCCGCCCCAGGTGCGATGCAGCAGCCAGCCGATGTAGATGGCCAGCTGCTGGGCTTCCGGACCGGGCAGCAACATGCAGTAGTTGAGGGCGTGCAGAAAACGCCGTTCACTGAGCCAGCGACGGCGCTCCACCAGCTCGTCGTGCATGATGGCGATCTGGCCTGCTGGCCCGCCAAAGCTGATGAACCCCAGCTTGAGCCAGAACAGCAACGCCTCGGAGAACGGGACGCTCCCGGAGTCACTCTCACTTGCCAATCGCTTCGTATCCGGCACGCCCATTTCCCTCGATCAGGCTAAAACAGCCAAAAGCATGCATCGTATAACAACATCGTGACAGCCCGGTGATGCGCTCGGCGCATTGGTAATCAGGGCCCCGGTCGGCTAAGGTTGAGCCATATCTTCCGGCCGCATTTTCCGCCCCTTGTCGCGCTGGGCGGACACCGGATAACCACCCCATACCAGCCAGGGAGAACACACGTGTGGCACTGGTTTACCGGCAACACCCGCTCGATGACGCCATTTGCCTGGGGGCTGATACCGCTGTTTCTGGTCATCGGCCTGATGATCTTCTTCGGCGACACCACCGGCGAGCGCCGCGGCATTACCGTTCTGGAGCAGACTCCGGGGGGTGAGCGAGTCTGGCTCGGCAGTACCGACATTCCGGATCACGCCTGGAGTCAAACCTTCAATGCACCGAGCGACGATACCCGGGCCGCCCTGTTGCGCGCACTCGCCAGCTTTCGCGGTGAGCGGGTCCAGCAGGGTATCCGGCTCGATGTCAGCGCGGTGGATGACAACGAAGCCGGTCGCCAGGTCGCACGCACGCTGGGCAGTGCCCTCGGTCAGTACAATCTGGGACGCGCCCAGCCCTCCACGGCCGAATACTCGGTGCACATCACCCAGCTGCGCGCCGCGCCCCGCGACCGCGGCCTGGTCCACCACCTGCTCGCCGCACTTTCGCCCTACCTGAAGGGCGAGGTCTGGATCCAGTACGACGAGGGCGCCAGCACGGCGTCCATGACCCTCCACCTGGCCGACGCCCCCCTGTTCGGGGAAGACGGCACCGTTTGGTACGGACTCGATGTACAACCCTGACACCGCCCGCCCCGTCTACCTGGTGGACGGCGCGCGCACCCCGTTCCTGAAGGTGGAGGGTGCGCCCGGCCCCTTCACGCCCGTGGACCTGGCCGTGCAGTGCGGACGGCCACTGCTGCTGCGCCAGCCCTTTGCACCCGACACCTTCGATCAGGTGATCCTCGGTTGCGTGAATGTACTGGCGGGCGAGACCAACCCGGCGCGTATCGCCGCACTGCGGCTCGGCATGGGCGAAGCCATGCCGGCCAATACGGTGCAGATCAACTGCGGCTCGGGGCTGCTGTCGGCGGATTACGGTTTTCGCCTGATCCGCGAGGGCAGCGCCGACCTGATCCTGGCTGGCGGTGCGGAATCGCTCAGTCACGCGCCGCTGCAATTCAGCGACGGGGCCGCACGCCGCTTCGCCGATCTTGCCAAGGCGCGCTCGATGGGCCAGCGGCTCAAGGCGCTCGGGCAGTTCCGCCCCGGCCACTTCAAGCCGCAGATCAGCCTGCTCAAGGGGCTCACCGACCCGATCGTCGACCTCAGCATGGGGCAGACCGCCGAGCTGCTCGCCGACCTGTTCCACAT
>JBJHAZ010000308.1:0-3150 GCA_050485225.1 Gammaproteobacteria bacterium | reverse complement strand
GGTGCGCCAGCCGGTTCATCTGGAGGAAGGCGTGGCGACGGTATCCGCCAGCCTGGGGGTGGCCTGGCTCGACCCCGATAACCCCTGCGATGGCGACCAGCTGTTGCGCCAGGCGGATCAGGCGCTCTACCAGTCCAAGGCGTCGGGGCGGGATCGCTTTACGGTCCATGAGTGATGAGGCCGGCTCGGTGAGTGGCGCACAGCTGACCGTTGCCGTCCGACAATTATAGGTATATTGTATAACGATTGCGCCGGCCTCGGGTCCGGTCGCTCCCGACAACAATAAACAGAGGTCGCCCATGATCCGGAAAAAACCCCTGGTGCTCGGTGCACTGCTCGTGCTGATCCTTGTTCTGTTCGGCATTACCTGGAGCTGGACCTATACGCCCGATGGCCGGCTGGATTACCGTGCGGCGCTGTCCCTCAACCTGCTGAGTTTCACCACCACCATCCAGCCCGACCCGGATTCGGATTTCGAGATCACCATGCCGGTCAACCTGGCTTACGGTTTCAGCGACATGCTGCCGCCGGAAAAAGTCAGCCGCACCGAGGATGTGGTCATACCGGCACCCCAGGGCGACATCCCGGCGCGGGTGTACTGGCCGCAAGGCTTCGATGAATTCGACGCGCCCCCGCCGGTTATTGCCTATTTCCACGGCGGCGGCTTCGTGGTGGGCAGTGTCGAGATTTTCGACCAGCTCGCCCGCTCCATCGCCAACGCCTCTTCGGCGATCGTGGTGTCGGTGGACTACCGACTGGCGCCGGCTCATCCGTTTCCGGCAGCGGTCCACGACTGCTACGAGGCACTGCTGTGGGTGGCCCAGAATGCCGGGTCACTGGGTGGCGACCCGGATCGACTGGTGGTGGCCGGCGACAGCGCCGGTGGTCATCTGGCCGCGGTGATGGCGCTGCGGGCTCGGGACGAGGGCGGGCCGCCGATTGCAGCGCAGGTGCTCTATTACCCGGGTGCCGATCTGACGGAAACCCGGTACGACAGCCACGAGCGCTTTGCTGACGGCTATGGCATGTCCTCGGAATCCATGGCGCTGTACCGCAGTGCCTACGTGGGGCACGTGGAGGATCGCTCGCACCCGTGGATTTCGCCCATCCATGCCGACAGCCACCGGGGTCTGCCGCCGGCGCTGATTGTCACGGCTGGATTCGATCCGCTGACCGACATTGCCCTCGCCTACGGCCGGCGCATGAGCGACGCCGGCGTGCCGGTGACGGAGGTCCATTACCCCGGCATGATCCACGGTTTCATGAGCATCCGGCTGTTCTCCCAGCGTCGCGCGGCACTGGACGAAACCGGTCGCTTTCTTGAGGGCGTGCTGGCGCCCTGAGCCCTCGCCGGGGAGCAGCCTTCGCGGATCAGTTTCGCGGATCAGTCGCCGCGAAAGCCGCGCGCATCGATGCGGTACTTCCTGATGCGGGAATAGACCGTGGTGGGCTTGACGTTCAACAGCTCGGCCACGCCGCCGGGGCCGAATACCTTGCCCTTGCACTGTTCCAGCGCCAGCAGCAGGTTGCGCCGCTCCTGATCCTTACGTTCCGGTTCGGTGAGAATGCCGACCGATTGCTGCGGCTCCCTGGCCGAAAGCGTGGCCGGCTCAGTGCTCAGTTCACTGAAGTTCAGGGTGTCGCCGCGGGCCAGGATGACCTGCCGTTCGATCACGTTCTCCAGCTCGCGGATATTGCCCGGCCAGTGGTAGTTCTTGAGTTTTTCCAGATCCCCCAGCCGTATCTTCAGTCCCTCCTTCTTGACCCTTCGACAGGCCTTTTCGAGGAAGTGCCGGGTCAGCAGCGGAATGTCATCGCGCCGCTGGCGCAGTGGTACCGACTGAATCGGAAACACGTTGAGCCGGAAGTAGAGATCCTCTCGGAATGACCCCTCCTGCACCCGTCGGGCCAGATCCTGATTGGTGGCGGCGATGATGCGCACGTCCACGGTGCTGGTGCGGGTGCTGCCGATCCGTTCGAACTGCTGCTCCTGCAGGACCCGCAGCAGCTTGCCCTGCAGGTGCAGTGGAATCTCGCCGATCTCGTCGAGAAACAGGGTGCCGCCGTCGGCCAGCTCGAACCGACCCGTGCGGTCGGCGGTGGCCCCGGTGAAGGCGCCCTTGATGTGCCCGAAAAACTCGCTTTCGAACAGATCCTCCGGGATGGCCGCGCAGTTGACTCGAATCAGCGGGCGCGCCGCCCGTTCGCTGGCGTCGTGAATGGCGCGCGCGATCAGCTCCTTGCCGGTACCCGACTCGCCGCAGATCAGCACCGTGGCATCGGTGGGCGCCACCAGATTGATCTGCTGCACCACCTGCTGGATCGCCGGGCTGTTGCCGACGATGCGGTGATGGTTGAACTGGGAGTCCAGCTCTTCCAGCAGATAGGCGTTTTCCAGCTCGAGCCGGTTCTTGAGTTGCTCCACCTCGTCGAGCGCGGCGAGCAGTCGCCTCTGGTCCGCCTTGCGCTGGGAGACATCGCGAAAGATCACCACCGCGCCCACGATAAAGCCGTTGTCGCGAATCGGCGTGCTGGTGTATTCCACGTCGATCCGCCGGCCATCTCTCGACCAGAACACATCGTCCTGCACCTGGTGAACCGCGCCATCGCGAAAGGCGGCGAAAATCGGGCATTCCTCCACGTGAAAGCAGGAACCATCGGCATGGGAGTGATGCACCAGACTGTGCATGTTGCGCCCGGCCATTTCCGCCTTGGTGTACCCGAGGATGCGCTCGGCGGCGGGGTTGACGAAGGTGGTCGTGCCATTGGCGTCGACCCCGTAGATTCCCTCGCCGGCGGCATCCAGGATCAACTGGTTCTCGCGCTCGAATTCCTGAAACACCTTGCTGACGCGATTCCAGTGGCCGATGCCGGACAGGTAATGCCGTTCGGCGTCGGAGCGATCCCGCAGGCGCTGGATTTCGTCTGCCAGTTGCAGGCTCAGGTACAGGCGTTGCTCCTCGCCGGCCCCGGCGCAACGACCGGTGGCCTCCACCCGCAACTCTCCCCGCGGGCAACTGGCCAGCAGGTGGGCACACCAGGCGCGGCCGCGATACAGCACCTCCTGGGTGAAGGCGATCAGGCCGGGAAAGCTCGGAGCGAACAGGCGGCTGGCCGGCAGGGATTCGATTTGCGGCAAGTCGAGCCCCA
>JBJHAZ010000307.1:0-3174 GCA_050485225.1 Gammaproteobacteria bacterium | reverse complement strand
AAGACCCGTGAGATCCGCTCATTCCCGGAAGCGCTCGACTGGCTGATGCACGAAGCGCGTCGCGGCTACAGTATTCAGCGCTACAAGGGGTTGGGCGAGATGAACCCGGAACAGTTGTGGGACACCACCATGAACCCGGAAACCCGGCGCATGTTGCGGGTGACCGTCGAGGATGCCATTGCGGCCGACCAGATGTTCAATACCCTGATGGGTGACCATGTGGAGCCGCGCCGGGAGTTCATCGAGACCAACGCCCTCTCGGTGGCGAATCTGGATGTTTGATGCTATCGATTAACTATTGTTGATAGTTTTGGGGGGGGTCGTGACGGATCTGGTCGATTTGCTGCACATCATGGTCGATCAGGATGCGTCCGACCTCTTCCTGACCGTCGGTGCGCCCGTCAACATCAAGGTGGACGGCGTCACCCGGCCGCTGAACCAGACACCCCTGCCCGCGGGTGCGGTACGGGAGCTGGTGTACGCGGTGATGCGGGACCCGCAGATCCGCGATTTCGAGGCCTCCCAGGAGTGCAATTTTGCCCTGTCCCAGGCGAATTTCGGCCGCTTCCGGGTCAATTTGTTCTATCAGCGCGGTGAAGTGGCGGCGGTCATCCGCTTCCTGAAATCGAAGATTCCCGCCATCGAGGAGCTGGGCCTGCCGGAGGCGCTCAAGGATCTGGTCATGTCGCCCCGGGGGTTGTTCCTGGTCGTGGGTGCCGCGGGCTCCGGCAAGTCCACCACGCTGGCGTCGATGATCGACCATCGGGCAGCGACCCGGACCGGCCACATCCTCACCATCGAGGATCCGATCGAATACGCCCACCATCACCAGAAATCCATGGTGAACCAGCGTGAAATCGGCCTCGATACGGAAAGCTACGCCAGCGCCTTGCGCAACGCCATGCGCGAGGCGCCCGATGTCATCCTCATCGGTGAAATCCGCGACATGGAAACCATGCGTCATGCCATCGCCTATGCGGATACCGGCCATCTCTGCCTTTCCACCCTCCACGCCAACAACGCCTACCAGGCGCTGGAGCGGGTGGTGAACTTCTTCCCCGAGCACGCCCGCGGCGCGGTGCTCGACGACCTGGCCATGAACCTGCGCGGGATCTTCTCCCAGCGTCTGATGGTGGGCAAGGACGGCAAACGCCTGCCGGCGGTGGAGCTGATGCTGCCATCCCCCTACATTGTCGACCTGATTCAGAAGGGCGATTTCGACCTGGTTCGCGATGCCATGGCGCAGGCCCAGGGCGCCGGTATGCTGACGTTCGAGCAGACTGTCTTCGACGCCTACATGGCCGGCCGGATCGATTACGAGGAAGCGCTGCGCAACTCGGACTCCCGCGGCAACATGCAGGCCCGGATCCGGCTGGCGGAAGGCAGTCTCGGCGAGGGAAATTTCAGGATGGAAACCCGCGATTAGCCGCCACCCTACACCGGCCTACTCCTCCCGGGACTTCCAGGGGTCCTTGTCCAGCTCTCGGCGACCCTTGTTTCTGCGCCGATCCTCCTTGTCCGGCTCGAAGCGAATACTGTCGCGGCGGTCGCTGGACTGACGCCGTTGCTCGTGCCGTCGCTCTTCGGCCGGACCCTCGGGTTTCTGGGACATGGTCTGTTGCTCCCCGGATGGTGATTGTTGTTATGGCAGGTGTCGAGCCGCCCATGCGCGCTGGCTACCGACCAAGCATAATCAGCGCTCGCCGGACGGGCAATGCCCGTTGCGTTGTCCCTCGAGCCCGGCCAGAGTGCCTTCGATCCAAGTCTCAATCTGAGCGGTCAGCTCACGACTGTCACGCCCTTCAGGCGGGATCGGTGCGCCGATGACCAGCCGGATGGTCCCCGGGTACTTGATCCAATGGCGGTGGGGCCAGCAGCGCCCGGCGTTGTGGGCCACCGGCAGGACAGGCACCCCGGCCTTGATCGCCAGGGCTGCGCCGCTGCGGCCGTACTTGCCGACGGCGCCGTAAGCCATGCGGGTCCCCTCGGGGTAGATCAATACGTTGTTGCCGTCTTCCAGCCTCTGCAGACCCTGCTCGAGCACCTGCCGCATGGCGTCGCGGGGGTTGCTCCGATCGATGGCGATGGGCCGGGTCAGAGCCAGCCCCCAGCCGAAGAAGGGGATGCGCAACAGCTCTTTCTTGAGGATGGTCGAGACCGGGCAGAACAGCCGCTGCAGATAGAAGGTCTCCCAGGCCGACTGGTGCTTGCTCAGCGCCACGAAGGGTCGGTCGGGGATGTGTTCGAGCCCTTCGACCACGATCTTCACGCCGCAGCACAGCCGGAACCACCACAGGATCAGCACGTTGCCGGTGGTGAGCAGTCGTTGTCGTGCGCGGTGCGGCATCAGACGGCCCACGGTCAACCCCAGCAGGCTGAAGACGACGATGAACACGCTGTAGCCGATGAAGAACAGCACGGTGCGGACGGCCGCCAGGGCTTGCATTACTGGTCTTGCTCCACGAGGTGGTTGACGGCGGCGGCCAGGTCGTCGACCACGAGGGCGTGACCGAGCTCGCTGGCCGTCAGCTTTGATTCGGTGCGGCTGCCCTTGCCGGTTCTCACCAGAATGGGCCGGCAACCGTGGGCCAGCCCCGCCTGCAGGTCGCGCAGACTGTCGCCGATGATGGGTACGCCGGCGAGCGGTACTGAAAAGTCCCTTGCGATCCGGTCCAGCAGGCCGGGTGCGGGCTTGCGACAATCACAGCCGGCATCGGGGTGATGGGGGCAGTAGTAGATAGCGCCGATCTCGCCGCCCGCCGCCACCACCAGCTGTTCCAGCTTGCGGTGCATGGCGGCCAGCGTCTGCTCGTCGAACAGCCCTCGCCCGATGCCGGATTGGTTGGTGGCGACCACTACCGTATAGCCCGCACGCCAGAGGCGGGCAATGGCTTCGATACTGCCGGGCAGGGGTACCCACTCGTCGACCGATTTCACGAAGGCGTCCGAATCCTCGTTGATGACGCCATCGCGGTCGAGAATGACCAGTTTCACTTGGCCGGCACCAGCTGGGAGATATCGGCCACCTGCAGGAACAGGTCGCGCAAGCGCGCCAGCAGCGCCAGTCGATTGCGACGCAGGGCCTCGTCCTCGGCCATGACCATGACATCGTCGAAGAAGGTATCGACGGTGCCGCGCAGTCCCGCCAGTGTCTGCAGCGCCCGGGTGTAGTCC
>JBJHAZ010000306.1:0-3179 GCA_050485225.1 Gammaproteobacteria bacterium | reverse complement strand
CCGCCAGGTAGCCGGCCTCGCTGAGGGTGGGGCTGAACGGTTGCCGGAGGGCGAAGGGCGAATCCGTGGGCACTTCCGCGTCGGTCGCGTCGACCAGCGCACAGACCCGCGCGCGCAGTGCCGGGGGCGTGGCGCGATGGAAGACCAGCAGGGCGCGCTCGGCCTGATGATCCTGCAACAGCGCCCAGCTGTAGCACCCCAGCGACGCCTGTGGCAGACGCACCCTGTCCGGCAGCGTGCGGGATACCCGCTGCAGGTTCAGCCCGAGGTCGTAGCTCCAGTACCCCAGCAGGCCGGCGCGGAAGGGCAGGGCCGAGGCCTCGCCATCCAGCCAGACCAACGCGGCGTTGACGGCGGTGCTGAAGCTTTCCGCTCGGCGCAGGCTGTCTGGCGGCGATTGCTCCCCCGGCCACCAGTGCAGCACCCCATCGGCCCCCACATCCAGTCCGAACAGTGGAGCGGCACTGAAGATATCCCAACGGCCGGCCACGCTGCCGGGCTTGCCGCTGTCGAGCCACACCGGTCGGCCGAGCACGCGCAATCGGTCGGGATAGGTGTCGGTATCCGCGCGATAGGGGATTTCAATCTGCTCGAACAAGGCCATAATCCGGATAACAGTGCAGGGCGGCCGGGGTGGGCACTTTTCCCCGTCCAGGGTTGACGATAGGCTGTCCCGAGCGGGATGTCGCGGGATTCAGGAGAACAACATGGGCTTTGTGGCGCTGGAAAAACTTCATCGTCTCCATGATGGTTACCGCCAGGCCGTCACGATCGGTCGTGAACGTCTGTTGCTGCTGCAGGACGGGGGGCGCCTGCACCTGATCGCGACCCGTTGTCCCCATGCCGGCTCCTCTCTGGAACGGGGCAGCGTGCGCGAGGGCTGCATCACCTGCCCGAAGCACGGCATTGTATTCGATCTGGACAGTGGCCGGGCGCAGGGCGGCGACGTTTTCGCTTCGGTGCCACCCCTCACCCGCTATCGGCTGGTGTACCAGGGCAACGAGGTGGGTGTGGATGTGGAGTGAGGTCGCGGCCGATGTGTTACCGATTGTCGATGGGCCCGGCAGCGGGAGTCGGTTGACGTGAATGTGCTCGTATGCAACGCCGGCAGCTCCACCGTCAAGTACCGCCTGCTGGACGCCGGCTCGGGCGATCCCTGGTGCGGCGGCGTGGTGGAGCGTATCGGCGGTCAGTCTGCCTGCGCGACCCACTGGTGGCTCACAGCGGATGGCCGGCGGGAGCAGGTGCGCACCGAGCACGGCGCGCTGGACCATCGAGACGCCTTCGAGCGCATCGTGGCGCACCTGGACGACCTGCGGGAGGACGACCGCGTGCCCCCGCCCGAGGCGCTGGCTCACCGGGTGGTCCACGGGGGCGAGCGCTACCGCCAGCCGGTGCGGATCGACGATGCGGTCATCGCCGGCATCGAGGCGCTGCAGTCACTGGCGCCGTTGCACAACCCGCCGTCCCTGGCGCTGATCCGCGCCAGTCGCAAGCACAAGCACTTCGCGACGCTGCCCCAGGTGGCGCTCTTCGATACCGCCTTTCACCACACACTGCCCGAGGCGGCCTTTCGCTACGCCGTACCCGAGGCCTGGTACCGCGAGCTGGGCGTGCGACGTTACGGCTTCCATGGCCTTTCCCACGAGTACGTCAGCGGGCGCGCCGCCGAGCTGCTGGAAAAGTCCCCGGCCTCGCTGCGGCTGATCAGCCTGCACCTGGGCAACGGCGCCAGCGTTGCCGCCATCGACGGCGGGCGATGCGTGGAGACCTCCATGGGCATGACGCCCCTCGAAGGGCTGGTGATGGGTACCCGCAGCGGCGACATCGACCCGGCGGCGGTGCTCTACGTGGCGTGTCAGCTGGGGCTGGATGCGGAGCAGGTCGAACACCAGCTCACCCATGAAAGCGGCCTCAGGGGCCTGTGCGGCGAGGCGGACATGCGCGAGGTGCTGGCCCTCGATGGCCGCGGCGATGAGGCCGCCGGTCGCGCGCTGGCGGTCTACGTGCACCGCCTGTGCAAGTACATCGGTGCCTGCCACGCGGTGCTCGGCGGCCTGGATGCGCTGATCTTCACCGCCGGTGTCGGCGAGCACGCTCCCCGGGTTCGCACCCTGGTTGGCGAGCGGCTCGCCCACCTCGGCATACGCCTTGATGCCGCCGCCAACGAGGCCACGGTCGGGCGCGACGGAGCCATTCACGACCCGTCGGCGGCGGTAGCGACTCTGGTAATCTGTACCGATGAAGAACGGGCCATGGCGCAACAGGCGCAACGCCTGCTGCAGCCCTGACAGGCCATTCAATACCATTCGTATTGCCCGCCCGGATTCGCCCGGGCTGGATCGGACAACAAGGAATACAGCATGAATCCAGGCAAGAAGCCGGCTGCAACCCAGCCACTCGAGGACAAGGAACTGCACGCCATCGACGCCTACTGGCGCGCGTGCAACTATCTTGCGGCCGGCATGATCTATCTGCGCGACAACGCGCTGCTGCGCCAGCCGCTCGCCATCGAACACATCAAGGAGCGCCTGCTCGGCCACTGGGGCTCCAGCCCGGGGCTGTCCTTCATCTATGTGCACGCCAACCGGGTAGTGCGCCGCGACGATCTGAATGCCATCTTCATCGCCGGGCCGGGACACGGTGCACCCGGTGTAATTGCGCCGGTGTACCTCGAGGGCGCCTTCTCGGAAGTCTACCCGCAGATCAGCGAGGACGAGGAGGGCATGGCCGAGCTGTTCCGGCGCTTTTCCTTCCCCGGTGGATTCGGCAGCCACTGTACGCCCGAGCTGCCCGGCTCCATCCACGAGGGGGGCGAGCTGGGCTACAGCCTGTCCCACGCCTTCGGCGCGGTGTTCGACAATCCGGACCTGATCGCGGTCACCGTGGTGGGCGACGGCGAGGCCGAGACCGGCCCGCTGGCGACCGCCTGGCATTCCAACAAGTATCTCAACCCGCAGCGCGACGGCGCGGTGCTGCCGGTGCTGCATCTCAACGGCTACAAGATCAACAATCCGACGCTGCTGGCCCGCATCGCCCACGACGAGATCGACGCCCTGTTCCGGGGCTACGGCTGGGAGCCGATTTTCGTGGAAGGCGACGAGCCCGCCGACATGCACCGCAAGATGGCGGCGGCCATGGACCGGTGTGTCGACCGCATCCGCAGCATCCAGCAGGAA
>JBJHAZ010000305.1:0-3181 GCA_050485225.1 Gammaproteobacteria bacterium | reverse complement strand
GGTCGGGCCTGGCCGCGCGGTAGCGGTCCAACACCTCGCGAGCATCGCCCACCAGCTCGAGGGTCTGATAGCCCTGCGAGCGCAGCATCCGATCCAGCAGCTTGAGGTTGGAGGGCTCGTCGTCGACGATGAGAATTCGCTCGCCGGCACGCACAAAACCATTCATCGTTCGGCAACTCCCTGGCAGGAAAGATGAACATCCACGGCCCGCAGGAACCCGGCGATATCGAGGGGCTTGGTGAGGTAATCAACAAAGCCTGCCCTGCGGCCGCGCTCCACATCCCGGGGCATGGCGTTGGCGGTCACGGCGATCACCGGGATGGGCGCCAGCAAGGGGTCGGCGCGAAAGCGGGCCATCAGTTCATAGCCGCTCTGCCCCGGCAGGTTGATATCCATCAGGACGAGATCCGGCAGGTACTGACGGGCCAGCTGGTAGCCCTCGTCCGGGTGGTGGGCGGTGACCAGTGCAATACAGGGTCGGCGCTCCAGAATGCTCGCAACCAAACGGATATTGACCGGGTTGTCCTCGATGTACAGCAGGGTGCAGGCGTGCTCGCTGGCGTCGATGGGACGGACACTGGTGTACTCGGGGTTGGCTGGCTCGGCGTCGGTTTCCGCTCCGACCTGCAGCGGCAGCTCAATCCAGAAATTGCTGCCGGCCCCCGGCTCACTGTGCACCCCCAGCATGCCACCCATCAGTTCCACCAGGTGCCGGGTAATGGTCAGTCCGATACCGGCACCCTCGATGGCGCCGCCCTCCTCCGCCAGTCGTTCGAAGGGCTCGAACAAGCGAGCAATCTGGGCGTTGCTCAACCCCCGGCCCGTATCCTGGATGCTGATGCGCAGCGTGTCGGCTTCCCGGTCGACCGACACCTCCAGAATGACTTCGCCCTGGTCGCGGTTGTACTTCACGGCGTTGGACAGCAGGTTGAGCAGCACCTGTTTGAGGCGGGTCCGGTCGGCCCGCACCGTGGCGCCGGCGACGCCCCGGCGCAGCAGGCGGATGCCGCGCGGTTCGGCCTGCACCGCCATCAGGGCGATGCAATCGTCGATCAATGGCCTGACCTCCACCGCCTCCATCGACAGTTTCAGGCGGCCCGCCTCGATGCGCGCCAGGTCGAGAATCTCGCCGATCAGGTCGAGCAGGTGCCGGCCGGCCTTGAGAATTTCCTGCACGTTGTCGGCCTGCTCCGCCGGCAGGGCGTTGTCGTATTCCATCAACTGGGCGAAACCGAGAATGGCATTGAGCGGTGTGCGCAATTCGTGACTCATGCTGGAGAGAAACTCGGACTTGGCGCGACTGGCGCGATCGGCCTCGTCCCGCGCAGCGCGCAGATCCGCCTCGGATTCCCGCAACTGGGCGGCGTACTCCACCCGCTCGGTAATGTCCTGCACCACCCCGAGCATGTGGGTCGGCCTGCCCTGACGATCGCGCATGACGCCACCGCGCTCCTGTAGCCAGCGCACGGTGCCGTCGGGCCAGAGCACGCGGTGCTCGATATCGTAGGGCGCGCGGCTCTCCACGCTCCGGGCCACCGCTGCCTCGACCATGGGGCGATCGTCAGGATGAACGGCCCCGAGGAAGTTATCGTAGGAGGTTTCCAGCTCCCCTTCCGGATAGCCGAACAGCGGAGGAATGCGTTCGGTCCAGAACAGCTCACCGCTCTCGATGTCCCAATCCCAGGTACCGATGTTGGCGTACATCTGCCCCCGTCGCAGCCGCTCGCGGGCCTGCTCGGTCTGCGCCTCGCTTTCACGCCGGGCCAGCGCACTGCCCACCATGTCGGCCAGCAGCTGCAGCAGATTGATCTCCTCACCCTGCCAATCGCGCAGGCGCTGCACCGAGTCGTAACCGATAAATCCCTTCAATACCCCGGCCACCCGGATCGGGTAGGCAAACAGGGAACGAATCTGCTGATCCCGGAATATGGCCTGCTCGGCAGCGGCCTCCACCGGCAGGGCCGCCGTATCGGCCACCACCACCCGGCCCTCACTGCGGATCCGCCCCCACCACCAGGCCATTTCCGACAGCGGGAAATCCTGCAGCTTGTCCCTTTGTGGCTCGATGCCCGGGGCGCACCACTCGTGGGTATTGCTCATGCGCGTGCCGTCTGCCGACAACAGGAACAGGTAGCTGCGGTCGGCCTCGATGGCCGCGCCACTGGCCGCCAATGCAGTATCGATCACCGCATCCATGTCATCGGCGCGCGCCGCCATGAAGTCCGCCGCCAGGCGAATCACCAGCTCCTGCATGTCGCGCTGCCGGCGCAGGGACAGCTCCACCTCCTTGACCCGCGTGATATCCGTGCGGATGGAGACGTACTGGTACGGCTTTCCCCCGGCATCCACGAAGGGCACGATGGTGGACTCCACCCAGTACCAGCCGCCATCCTTGCGGCGGTTGCAGATTTCGCCCTGCCAGACCCGCCCGGCGGCGATGGTGGCCCACATGTCGCGATAGAAGTCGCTGTCGTGCCTGCCCGACTTGACGATGCGGTGGTTGCTGCCGATCAGCTCATCGCGAGCGTAGCCGCTGATGTCGCAGAACCGGTCGTTGATATGGGTGATCCGGCCCTGCCGATCGGCCACACTGACGATGGCGTGCTGGTTGATGGCCAGATGTTCGCGCTCCTGCTCGTACAGCAGGCGACTCAGCCTTACCCGGGCGTTATTTTTCTCGCGGCTGCGGGCCGCGCGAGTCAGCAGCGTCTGCACCAGTACCGCACTCTCCACGGGGCGCACCAGGCAGCCTTCGCAGCTCAGGTTGGCCAGTGTCAGAATATCGTCGAGGTGCTCCAACGAGGTCAGCAGCAGTACCGGCAACTCGATCTGGGGCAGTGCGGCCCGCAGGGCGCGGATACGCCGCAGAATTTCGCCCTGGGAGTGGTCGGCGTCCACCACCACCAGATCCGGGCGGCTGGCAGTGGCAAATTGCAGCGCGTCGCCAAAATCCGGCTGCACGGTGAGGTGCACACCGTGATCGCGCAGTGCGGCAGTGTGGCGAGTCCAGTGATCACTGTCCTCACCCACCAGCAACACCGAGAATGGCTCGGCAACCGGCTTTTCCGCCAGCGGCGGCTGATCACCGTAACCGTTCCTCATGGGTCGACACCTGTCATGACGCTTTCACTGGCGGTAGACCGCCAGTGCCTCGTCCAGGCGCATCACCTGGTCGCGCAGG
>JBJHAZ010000304.1:0-3189 GCA_050485225.1 Gammaproteobacteria bacterium | reverse complement strand
TCTATATCCACAACGCCGGGTCGGATATCTACGGCTTGCCGTTTCTCGACAACGGGATCGACGCCTGGATGGACCTGGTTGCGCTCAATGCCCTGACGCCGCTGCGGTGTTGCCATCATTTTGCGGCGGCCATGCGCGAGCGGGGCCGGGGTGGCATTCTGCTGGTGGGCTCCGGTGCCTGTTACGGCGGCGGCCCGGGGCTGTCGGTGTACGCGGGTTCCAAGGCGTTCGAGCTGTGTTTTGCCGAGGGCCTGTGGGCCGAGCTGGAGCCTCGGGGCGTCCATGTGCTGTTCTACGCCTTGGGGCGCACCGACACCCCGGCGTTCCGCCAGATGATCGCCGACAAGGGGTTGCCCCTGCCGCCAGGGTTGGCCGATCCGGTCGAGGTGGTCCGTCTCGGGCTGGAGCGGCTGCCCTTCGGCCCGGTGGCCAACTGGGGCGCCGCCGACGATGCCCCCGGCCCCGGTGGCAGCACCTCCGCGTACCAGCGTCGTCAGCGGGTACAGATGATTGCCGAGGCGAGCCGCTCGGTATTGGGTGACCGCTGACACCGGGCGCGTCCCCGGCTGTCAGTGACTCATGCCAGCAATCGCCAACCAAAAAGGATAACCATCATGAAAGCAGCCTATATCCAGAACGGATCCATCCAGGTGGGTGACATGCCCGAGCCGGTGCCGGGCAAGGGGCAGGCACTGGTGCGTACCCACAGCTGCGGGCTGTGCGCTTCCGAGGCCCACTTCCTGCATTCGGGGCAGCATGTGATCAACCTGTCGCGCCAGTTTGGCGGTCCCTATGCCGGCCTGGATTTCTCCCGGCCCTTCGTGCCCGGTCACGAGTACGTGGGCGAGATCATCGACTACGGCCCCGGCAGCCGGCGCCCGGTCAAGCCCGGCCGACGGGTGACCTCCATGCCGGTGATGCGGCAGTCGGGCGCCCATGCGGTCATCGGGTTCAGCCACGAGTGCCCGGGCGGCTGGGGCGAACTGATGCTGCTCGATGAAGACATGATGCTCGAGATTCCCGATGACCTTGACGACGACATGGCAGCCATGACCGAGCCGCTGGCGGTGGGTATCGAGCACGCCCGTCGCGGTCGGCCGGCCCGCGGTGATGTGGCCCTGGTACTGGGTTGCGGTGCCATCGGGCTGGGTGTGATTGCGGGCCTGCGGCTGATGGGCATCGCGCCCATCATCGCGGCCGATTTCCACGCCTCGCGGCGCGATCTGGCGCTGGCCATGGGTGCCGACGTGGCCGTGGATCCGCGCCAGTTGTCGCCCTATGAACCCATCCCCGACCTTGGTAATCGCCGCGCCAATCTGGTCTACGAGTGTGTCGGCCTGCCCGGGCTGCTGCGCGAGATCATTGCGGGTGTGGGTTTCGAGGCCCGTATCGTGATGGGCGGCTACTGCATGGAGCCGGAGGAGTTCTATGTGTTCGCCGCCCAGAACAAGCGGCTGAATATCCAGTTTGCGGCGGGCGAGGAAGCCGAGGACATGGCTCTCGCGCTGCGCTCCATCGCCGAGGGCACCGTCGATATTCGTCCCTGGCTGAGCGAGCGTATCGGGTTGAATGGTGTGGCGGATGCCGTGGCCGCTATGTCCGGGGCGCAGGCTCCGATTCGTTCGGTGGTGGACCCGCGCACGCTGTAGGCGCTCTGTTTCGGTTACTGGGAGGCCGTATGAAATCCGATCAGCTCGGTATCGAGCATTTGAGCGTGTTTGGTCTGCCACCGGTGGACTTCGTGACGCTGGTGGCCGATCTCGGTTGTCGGTATCTGGCCACCGGCCTGAGTGCCGTACCCTTCAATCCTCACGGCTACGCACCCTTCAACTTGCGTGACGACGCCGCGTTGCGGCGCGAAATGATGGCCGCGATGCGCGATCGGGGCATCGCGATTTCGTTGGGCGAGGGTTTCACCATTCGGCCGGATGCAGACATCGCCCGCTGTGCCGATGACCTGGACATCATGGCAGAACTGGGTGTCCTCCGTATCAATACCGTGAGCCTCGATCCCGACTTTCAGCGTACCTGCGATCAGTTTGCGGTGCTCGCCGAGCTGGCGGCGGCGCGGGGGATGGAAACCACGGTAGAGCTGAGCCCCGGCCTGACGGTGGGTGACCTCGACACGGCGCTGGCTGCGATCAGGCACGTGGGTCGCCGGGATTTTCGTCTGTTGCTGGACACCATGCATGTGTTTCGCTCGGGTGCTGCCGTCGCGGATATCGCCGCTCTGGATCCGCACCTGATCGGTTACGTCCAGCTGTGTGATGCGCCCTGGCAACCGGCCATGGAACATTACATGGAAGAGGCCATGTTCCATCGTCTGCCGCCGGGGCAGGGCCAGTTGCCACTGGGGGACCTGCTGGCGCTGGTGCCCAACGATTGCGTCATCGGCCTGGAAGTGCCCATGAGCGCACGGGCACAAGCAGGCGTCGGCCCCCGCGAACGGCTGGAGCCCTGCGTGGCTGCTGCGCGGTTGCTTCTGGATGGGCTGGAGACAGCCCGATAGCTCATGTGGGGCGCAGGCGATCCCTTCAATAATCACCCGTTGGAGATATCTTGATGACTTCAGAAAAAACCTTGCAGGAAGTGGCCGATCGGCAGGCAATTACCGATCTGCTGTATCGCTATTGCCGCGCCATGGATCGGGTCGACCACGAGCTCGGTTACGCCCTGTGGCACGAGGACGGCGTGGCCGACTACGGCGAGCAGGTGTTCCAGGGTAGCGGCCGGGATTTCATCGATCATGTGTGTCGGCAGCACCAGCAGTTGATCAACCACTCCCACCAGATCACCAACATCATCATCGAGTTGGATGGCGACCGCGCCGGCAGCGAGTCGTACGCTTTTGCCAATCTGCGCATGGAGCGCGAGGGCAAGCTGCTGCAGTTTTCGGTGTGGAGCCGTTACGTGGATGAGTGGTCGAAGCGCAATGGGCGCTGGGGGATCGATCGCCGGGTGGCCATCATCGATATGGACGAGGTGCGTGAGGTTCAGCCCATGAGTCGGGGTGATCGCTGGACGCGGGATACCAGCGACCCGTCCTACCAGGTGCTGCGCGCCCGCTGACAGGGCAACGCCGCCGGCATGGAACCGGGGGCGTTGCGGGCCGGTCGGTCAGGAGCGCAGGTAGCGATCCAGTTCCCGGTGCATGTTGAGGATCAGCTGCTCCTGGTTGGAGGCCAGCCA
>JBJHAZ010000303.1:0-3193 GCA_050485225.1 Gammaproteobacteria bacterium | reverse complement strand
CCTTCGCTGACCAATGGCAGCGGCACTGTACCGCGCGGTGTCTCGCATGGAACATCGCTCTGGTGACGGAGGTGGTCGGTTTGGGTGCCGGCGGTGTCGAAGCCGCCGCAAGGCAGGCGCGCTACGAGGCGTTTGAGCGGCACCTGGGCAACGGGGAGGTGCTGCTGCAGGCCCATCACGCCGATGACCAGGCCGAGACGGTCCTGTTTCGCCTGATGCGCAGTGCCGGCCCCCGGGGGCTGGCGGGCGTGCCCGCCAGCCGCCCATTCGGTCGCGGCCGGATCGTGCGTCCCCTGCTGGACTGCCGCCGTGCCGACCTGCTCGATTATGCCCGGCGCGACCGGCTGGACTGGATCGAGGATGAATCCAACCGGGATGAGCGGTTCGATCGCAACTTCCTGCGCTTGCGGGTACTGCCCGTGCTGGAGCAACGCTGGCCCCATGCCGTCGGGGCGATCGGCACCAGCGCGGGCCGGCTGCGCGACATGGCCCTCCTGCTCGATGAGTGGGCACAGGAGCAGCTGGTTGAGGTCGACGAACGGGTCGAGCGGCTGGGCTGGAGTATCAACCTGACTGGCGCCGCGCAGCGCAGCGATCGGCGCTGGCATCACCTGTTGCGGTCCTGGGCACTCGGCCATGGCCTGCCGGAACCCGGCGCCGCTGTGCTGGATCAGTTCCGGGGCACGGTGCTGGGTGCCCGGGCCGATGCCAACCCCCGGCTGCACTGGCCTGGGGGTAGCCTGGCTCGCTTTCGGGGGCGGCTCTACCTGCTGCCGGCGTTACCCGGAGAGCAGCGAGCGCATGTTGCAGAAGCCGTGCCGCCGACATCGGTGCCATGGGATGACTTTCCGGAGCCGCTGGAATTGGCCGATGGATTCCGGCTCGAAGCGACGCCCGATCCCGATGGCCCGCTGTGGCTGCCGGAGGACTGCCGGCCGGCTGTGGGTTTTCGCCGTGGTGGCGAGCGGTGCCGGCTGCCGGGTCGTGCGCACCGCCACGAGCTCAAGGCCCTGTTGCGCGACTGGCCGCTGGAGCCCTGGCTGCGTGCACAGGTGCCACTGCTCTACTGCGGTGAGGAACTGGCGGCGGTCGGTGACCTTTGGGTCTGTGCGGGATTCAGCAGCAACGCCAGCGACGCCGCCTCAATACACCGGGGTTGGCGGTTGCGCTGGTATCGCGGTGCAGGGATTGGTTAGAATTTGTTCACCTCCAACGGCAAATGGGCCGCCCGGTCCAGAGAGAAGGTATTGGTGTCTGCAAGATGGAATGTTGTGTCCGGTCTCAATGCGCGCCGCCGCGCTGCCCTGGCGATCCTGGTGCTGGGTGGGGGACTGGCTGGCTGGGCAGGCGCTTTCGCCCAAGCACCGTCCGACGATGCTGTCGAGAGCCCAGTTGCACTTCTCGCCGATGAGGAGCAGCCCGCTGTTGAGCCGCCCTTGGGTGCCTCCCTCGAGGCATCCGCCGGGGTAGCCAGGAGTGATTCCGCGGAGGCTTCCGGTGATACAGCGTCGGCCGCGACCACCGAGGTCGTTGACAGCACTGAGGTCGTCGAGAGCGCGGAGGTCGTCGAGAGCACCGAGAGCACTGAAACCGGAGAAACCAGCGAGACTGCGATGGAGTCGGCAGTGGTTCCGGTGGCGCCGCTGCCCGCCGCTGAGCAGGATGCCTCGGATACGACACCGGCCGAGGAACTGCCCTCGGGGGCCGCTCAACAGGTGGGTGAATCGGCCGCCGACGCGCCGCAGGATGACGCGACAGGCGCCTCCGAGGCAGCGGCCGAGGTTGCTTCCGACGCCGATCTGGAAGCCCCGCCGCCGCAGGTCGACGGAGCCAGCAGCACGGTCGACGAGGCCGAAGTGCCGGTGGTCGCCTTGCCCAAGGCGCCGCATATCGATCTGACGGAGCCGGTCGAGGAGTCGCTGGCGCAAGAGCAGGAAGCCCTGTCGGATCGCGATGCCGAACCGCTGGTGCACGCGGAAGGTGATCTGCTGGTGCTGCTGGGCGCCCAGGTGGAGCCGGGCACCTCGACGCGTCTGTCCTGGTCGCCCCAGGAAACCTTTGAAGGCATCGCCGTGCCCACACCGGTACTGGTGGTCAACGGCGCCAAACCCGGCCCGACGCTCTGTCTCACCGGGGCTGTGCACGGTGACGAGATCAACGGCATCGAGGTGATCCGGCGGGTGATGTACGACCTCAATCCCGATGATATCTCCGGTGCGGTCATCGGCGTGCCTATCGTCAATCAGCTGGGCTTCCGCCGCAATTCCCGTTACCTGCCGGATCGCCGTGACCTGAATCGCTACTTCCCGGGGACGCCGGATGGCAGCTCCGCCTCGCGCATCGCCTACTCGTTCTTCCATGAGGTGGTGGTCAACTGCGACATGCTGGTGGACATTCACACCGGATCCTTCCACCGCACCAACCTGCCCCAGTTGCGTGCCGACCTCAAGAATCCGGCGGTGGCGGAGTTCGCGCGCGCCTTCGGTGACATGGTGGTATTGCACGGTTCCGGCCAGCCGGGCACCCTGCGGCGCGAGGCGGTGGAAATCGGCATTCCCGCCGTAACGGTGGAGGCCGGAGAGCCCATGCGCATTCAGGAGGACGCCGTGGCCGATGGCGTCAAGGGCATCCGTACGCTGATGACCAGTCTCGGCATGTCGTCGCGCCCCTTTTTCTGGTCCCGCCCCAGGCCGGCCTACTACCGTTCCTATTGGGTGCGCGCCGCACGCGGCGGTGTATTGATGAGTTCGGTCGATCTCGGCGCCCAGGTCAGGGAAGGAGAGGTGCTGGGGGTGGTCGTCAACCCCATCACCAACCAGAAGTCGGAGATCACTTCGCCGTTTTCGGGGCGTGTCATCGGCATGGCGCTCAACCAGGTGGTGATGCCCGGCTTCGCCGCCTATCACGTGGGCATCCAGGCTTCGGAAGAGGAGATGCAGAACCTGTACGGCAATGAAATCGAGGACGCGCTGGAAACCGTCTACCGTCAGGATCTGCCCTATCCAGTGGGCGTGGACGCGCCCGACAACACCGAGGAATAACAGCGCTTCAGCCGTGGGCGGGTGGGGGACTTGTCGTTGAGAAGCCCCCCCTGTTCTGGTAATCTGGCGTCCCATCACTGGAAGGGCTGCCAACGGTTGCTGCGCCACCGCTCTCAGGCTTCTGTCCCGTCTGTTCCGTTCTGTTTCTGACC
>JBJHAZ010000302.1:0-3210 GCA_050485225.1 Gammaproteobacteria bacterium | reverse complement strand
CCACTTCGCTCGACGTGCCGCCGTTGCGCTGCCGGCGGAGAGCGACGCGATCCTGCGCATCACGAGCCAGTACGAAAGCCTGCGTTATGCGGGCGGTTCACGTATCGCGGGCGGTTCTCGTATCGAGGAAGACTCTCGTATGGAGGGGGATTTCCTGCGCGATGTGCGGGCGTTTCGCCCGCGCCGCGCTCGCCTCACCCGTCGACAGTGACCCATATACCGCAGTCGCCTGTTGGCCTGGGGTGTTGGCTCGGGATGTCGGCTACAGCCTCTGGCTGAACGTCGACTGGCGCGTTGTTCAGCCCCGCACCTACACTCAGGGTAGCCTCCGGCGCGTTGCTGCGCGTTTCCCACGATAGTCGTGCGCAGCGTCCGCGAGGGTATGGCGTCAGGTGCGGTGTCGAGTATTCCGCGTGGAGGCCGGCTATTGGGGATGACTGTGGAGGACGACTGTGGAGGACGACTATGGCCAGCAACCGTGACCTGTTTGCTGTGGCGCAGCAGTTCGGTGTTCCGGAGCTCCATGTTTGCGTCCGCCCCGAGGTGGGGCTGTACGCCGTTGTGGCCATCCACAGCACTGCCCGCGGCCCGGCACTCGGGGGCTGCCGCTGTGTGCCCTATGGGGATGCCGAGTCGGCCGTGGCCGACGCGGCACAGCTGGCGCGGGCCATGAGTTACAAGGCGGCGATCAGCGACCTGCCGCTCGGGGGTGGTAAGTCGGTGGTGGTCGATCATCCCGGACTGACCGACCGCGCAGCGTGTTTTGCCGCCTTCGGCGACTTTATCGAACACCTTGGCGGACGTTACGTGGTGACCGAGGACAGTGGCACCGGCGAGCCCGACATGGATGTGATTGCCACCCGCACCCGCCATGTGGTGGGTACCTCGCGCGCACAGGGAGGTTGCGGTGATCCTTCGCCCTCCACGGCGTTGGGCGTCTGCGCCGGAATACAGGCGGCGGTGGAGCATCGCTTTGGCTCGCCGTCCCTGGAGGGCGTCCATGTGGTCATTCAGGGCGTTGGCCACGTGGGTTACGCGCTCGCTTGCGAGCTGCACCAGCGCGGCGCCCGCCTTTCCGTGACCGACCGGTCGGAGGACGCCGCCCGGCGTTGCGCCGCCGAGTTCGGCGCCCGCATCGTCGCCACTGACGCCGTCGGTGACCTGGCTGCCGACGTCTTCGCGCCCTGTGCGCTCGGCGGTGTGCTTGATCGCGAGCTGGCGTCCAGGCTCCGTGTGGGTGTGGTCGCCGGTGCGGCTAACAATCAACTGGCGGACCCGGATATCGGTCGGCTGCTGCACGAGCGCAATGTCCTCTACGCCCCCGATTACGTCATCAATGCCGGTGGCCTGATTCATGTGGCCATGTGGCACCGCGAGGACATCCGGCCGCGCCTGCTGGCCATCGGACAGCGGCTGCGCACTCTGTTCCAGCAGGCCCGGGCCGAGGGCCGGCGGCCCGAACAGGTGGCGGACTCGGTGGCGGAGTCTATGCTTTCCCTGTAGGCCCTGTCTTTGCTCTCCACAGCACCGGTTGGCACTGCATGGCCAGTCCCGGTGGGAGTCAGGAGGTGTCGTGAGCGAAAGCAAGTCTGATGCAGCCCCGTCAGCGTTCGGCCGAGGGGCGGCCCACACGCCGGTGGCGCGGTTCGACATCGAGCGGTGGCGATATCTCGATGAGAACGGGCAGCCGGTGGCGCCACTACCGGAATTCGCCGAGGACACCGCACGCCTGTGCCGGTTGTATCGCGACATGCTTTTGGTGCGCACCTTCGACGCTCGGGCGGTCGCCCTGCAGCGCACCGGCCGGTTGGGCACCTACGCCTCCAGCCTCGGGCAGGAGGCCATAGGCGCTGCCTTGGGCGAGGTGCTGGCCCCCGACGATGTGTTGCTACCGACCTATCGTGAAACCCTGGCCCTGTTGCGCCGGGGCGTCGCGATGCACGAATTGCTGCTGTACTGGGGCGGTGACGAGCGCGGCATGGCGTGGCCCGACAACCCCGGTGACTTTCCCCTCTGTGTGCCCATCGGCACCCAGGTGCCCCACGCGGTGGGTGTCGCCCAGGCCTTTCGCTACCGCAGTCAGCCGCGGGTGGCGGTGTGTACCCTCGGCGACGGCGGCAGTTCCAAGGGTGATTTCTACGAGGCGCTCAATCTGGCCGGTGCCTGGCAGTTGCCCGTGGTATTCTTGGTGGTGGATAACCAGTGGGCGATCTCGGTACCGCGCCGTCAGCAGAGCGGTGCCGAGACCCTGGCCCAGAAGGCCATCGCCGGCGGGGTCGGCGGCGAGCAGGTGGATGGCAACGACGTGGTGGCCCTGTGCGATCGGCTCGGCCACGCGGTGGAGCGCGCCCGCAACGGCGGCGGGCCCTGGCTGGTGGAGGCCTTGACCTACCGCCTGTGCGATCACACCACCGCCGACGACGCCTCGCGCTACCGCAGTGCCGAGGAGCTTGAACAGCAGCGCAGACTGGAACCGGTGCGTCGCCTGCGGCTCTACCTCGAATCCGTGGGCGCCTGGGACGAGGCGCAGGACTCCCAGTGGCTGGAGGACTGCGAGCGTACCGTGGAAGCGGAGGTGGAGCGCTACCTGGCCACCGCTGCCATGGCGCCGGAATCCATGTTCGAGTGTCTGTACGCATCGCTGCCCTCGGCTCTGCTAGGCCAGCGCGATGAGGTGCGCGATCGCGGCGCACCGGGAGGGGGTGATGACTGACGTGCCCGAGGTGGAAGTCACCCTGGTGGAGGCGGTCAACCTCGCTTTGGCCCGCGAGCTGGAGGCCGACCCCGACGTGCTGGTGTTCGGCGAGGACGTGGGCGTCAACGGCGGTGTCTTTCGCGCCACGGACGGCCTGCAGCGCCGCTTCGGACCGGACCGGGTGCTGGATACACCGCTGGCCGAGGGGCTGATCGCCGGCATGGCCATCGGCATGGCGGCACAGGGCCTGCGCCCGGTGGCCGAAATCCAGTTCTCCGGATTTGTCTATCCCGTGGTCGACCAGATCGTCAATCACGCCGCGCGCCTGCGCAACCGGACGCGAGGGCGACTGTCGTGCCCCATGGTGCTGCGCGCCCCCTGCGGTGGCGGCATCCATGCCCCGGAGCACCATTCGGAAAGCAACGAAGCCCTGTTTGCCCATGTGCCGGGCCTGCGGGTGGTGATTCCCTCGTCGCCGGCGCGCGCCTACGGCCTGCTGTTGGCGGCCATTCGCG
>JBJHAZ010000301.1:0-3220 GCA_050485225.1 Gammaproteobacteria bacterium | reverse complement strand
CAATGCACCCTGGCGACGCCGGCGTGAGCCGTCGAACGCCGACAATAACAGCGGGCACCTGAGTGCCCACTTACATTACAGGGAAGAAAAGGCGATCAATCATGAAGCCGACAGACTGGCTTGGTGTGTCGTGCACCGACAACACCCTTGAGCCGAGCGACCCCGACCCCGGGACGCTCCGGTCCGCGATCCGCATGCTCACGGCCGCGCTCGACGCGAGTCCGGCGGCCCTGGCCATCGGCGATCCCGCCGGTCGCCTGTGCTATGTGAACCCCCGCTTTCTGGAGCTCACCGGCTATACCGTCGAGGACCTGGCCGGCCAATCACTGCCGCTCACCCGTAGCGGGCCGCTGCCGGAGGCGGTGTGGTCGGCACTGCGGGCCGGGGAGGCCTGGCGCGGCGATCACCTGGCCGAGCGCCGTGGTGGCGCAACCTACCGGGAATCGGAGGTCATTTCCCCCGTGCTCGACGAGCAGGACGAGTTGATCGGAATGATATCGGTGCGCGAGGACATCAGCGCCCGCGTCAGCCGTGAGTGCCACGCCGCCGAGGCCGACGCCCTCGACAAACTCACTGGCTTGCTCAATGGCCGGGCCTTCAGTGGGGCCCTGGCCGAATATCTGCGTCAGTCCGCCCAGGGGGCGGACGGGTTTTCCCTCATTCTGTTCGAGCTGGATGACCCGGCCGATCCCCCCGACGGGGCGCGGGCCGACCGGGCGCTGCAGGAGTTGGCCGAGCGGTTGCGCGGCTGCCTGCGCATACCCGACCTGCTGGCGCGGCGCGATCAGGGTGGCTTTGCGGTATTGCTGCCCGGTACCAGTATCGACCGGGCCGAAGTGATTGCCGAGCGACTGCGCCATGCGGCGGTCGCAGCCCCCCTGGCCGGGGTCGACGCCACCTTGAGCCTTGGAGTGACCCGCTATCAGGTCGATGACGACAGCGGTGGCCTGCTGGCCCGGGCCGATCAGGCGCTGTGCCGGGCGCGCCAGCTGGGCGGCAACCGGGTCAGCACCGGCTGACCCGGATCAACGGGCTAAACGGGCTCAACCGGCCGGCTGGGCCGCTGTGTTCGCCCCGGGCCGGTTTTCCAGTCGCACCAGCCAGATCAGTACGATCGCCGTGACCACCAGCGCAATAAAGGTGGCAAAGGCGGGGATGTAGCTGCCGGTGCGGTCGTGCACCTCACCGATGAAGCGCAGCGCCACCATGGCAAACGGCTGCATGATGATGGTCATCAGGCCCATCACCGTGCCGTAACTGCGGGCACCGAACAGCCAGGCCATCATGGTGGTCCACACCGGGAACACACCGCCCACCGCCACGCCCAGCAGGGCGACGCTGCTCAACAGAATCCAGAAGGTCGGCTGCATGATGTAAATGGCCATCAGCAGCGCATTGCAGCTGGCCACAAAGGCAAACAGGTAGCGCAGATCGATCTTGTCGGCCATGTACCCCACCGCCAGCTTGCCGCCCACGGCGGAAATCGTCTTCACCGACACCAGCAGCGCCGTGGTGCGCAAGTCGTAGCCGATGTCCTGGAAATAGGGCACCTGCGATACCAGTACCGCCTGGTCGATGCCGAACAGCAGGCCAAGGCCCAGTGACAGCAGCCAGAAATTGCGGTTGCGGAACAGCTCCCGGTTGGTCCACAGGCGCGCCTCCTTGCGGGCGGCCGCGGCCGCTTCGGGTGACGAGTTGGCCGCCTCGGTGGCCTGGAACTCCTCGTCGTAACCGGGTTCCTCCCTGGTGGGATGGTTGCGGATCACGAACGCCGCCATCAACAGCATCAGCGTCATGGCGATCAGGCCGAGCAGGAACAGCGCATTGCGCCAGCCGAACGCGTCGATCAGCAGCGCCGCCAGTGGCTGCGCGATAAAGCCGCCCACCGACGTGCACAGCGCCAGAATGCCCAGTGCCCGGCCGCGACGGCGTTGAAACCAACGCACCGTCACCGTGTTCGCCCCCAGCACCCCGCAGGCTGCGGTGCCAAAGGTCACCGGCACCAGGATCAGCCCCAGCATCACCCACAGGGAGTCGGACCGCGACGCCAGCATCAGGGCGCTGCCAAAGGCAATCGCGCCGATCGCCATCACCTTGCGCGCCGAGAAGCGATCCAGCAGCTGCCCCACCAGCGGCGATATCACCGCCATGCCCAGCATGAACACAATCATGCCGTTGTTGAAATTGGCCCGGGAAATGCCGAACTCCTCGGTCACCGGCACCGCGAACATGCCGAAGATATAGGTGGTAAAGCCGATCGCCAGGGCCGCACAGACAAAGGAGCCTGCCAGTACCTGCCAGCCCGGAAAGATGGAAGCCAGTCTGTGATGGATCATGTCAGTCCTGTTTCTTGTGGGGAGGTGGGTGTCCCGTGGTAGCACGCGTGCAGCGCTTGCGCGGCGCATGCCGTTCCGAATCGGTCAATTCTCCCAGCTTGGTGCCGAGGCACCAAGCGCCACCGCAAACCCGTTCAGTTTGGTGTAGGGCGCACCCCAAAAGTGTTACCGGAGGTAACCGGTGACCCGAATGCCGGCCATCGCGCCAGCGCCCCGCTCGTCCCCCGTGACCTTCTGTTCCGTGCGCAGCCCGCTATGGTGGCCGCCAACAAGAAGGGTCCGACCAGGAACGGGATCGGAACAGAAAGCCACTGTCGGGTGGGCAGGGAGTGCACCGCCGGTCACGACTATCGGGCAGAAGTACCCCATGAGCCATACCATCACCTCCCGCGAACTCGTGCTCACCATCATCCCCCGCCTGCACGAGGCCGAAAAAAGCGTCGCCATGCGACTCGGTGCCACCATCCAGTTCTGTCGCGACCCCAAGGAAAAGCGCAGGTACCAGGAAATCAAATCCGCCTTCGAGCTGGAGATACTGATGATCCGGCTCAACCTCGACCGCATCTCCGAGCGCCACCCCGACATCATCGACGCAGCGCGCCAGCCTGACGCGGAAAACGACTACGTCATCGACCTCAGCAACGACGAATCCCTCGCCGTCGAACGCGCCAGAAACCTGCTCGACCGCATCCAGCGCATAGCCGTGTAGCGGGAACTCCGGCCGCGACCGGGTATCAACCGGTCGCTACCGCACCCGCCGGATCGATTCGAACCGCCCGGCTTCGGAAAACGCCAACCGATACACCCCCGACACCCCTGCCGGCGTCACCACCCGCGACAGCGCCCGGGCCGGGAACTCGACCAGCCGGCCGTCGGTGCTGCGC
>JBJHAZ010000300.1:0-3229 GCA_050485225.1 Gammaproteobacteria bacterium | reverse complement strand
ACCTTCTGCTCCACCTCCTCGATGAGCGACAGCACATCGCCCATGCCGAGAATGCGCGATGCAATCCGGTCGGGGTGGAAGGGTTCGAGCGCATCGGTTTTCTCGCCGACACCGAGGAACTTGATCGACTTGCCAGTAATCTGTCGAACCGACAGGGCGGCACCACCCCGGGCATCACCGTCGACCTTGGTGAGCACCACTCCGGTCAGCGGCAGGGCGGCATTGAAGGCCTTGGCGGTATTGACCGCATCCTGACCCACCATGGCGTCGACCACGAACAGGGTCTCGGCAGGCGTCAGCTGGCGATGGAGATCCTTGATCTCATCCATCAGCGCCTCATCGATGTGCAGGCGACCGGCGGTATCCACCAGCAGTACATCCATGAAACGGGTGCGGGCCTGCTCCAGCGCCGCCGCGGCGATAACGGCGGGCTTGTCCTGGGCCGAGCTGGGGAAGCACTCGACGCCCACTTCGGTCGCCAGGGTTTCCAGCTGCTTGATAGCGGCGGGACGATAGACGTCCACGCTCACGACCATCACCTTCTTCTTCTCGCGCTCGCGCAGGTACTTGGCCAGCTTGGCGACCGAGGTGGTCTTGCCCGCGCCCTGCAGGCCCGCCATCAGGATGACGGCAGGCGGCTTGACGGCGAGGTTCAGCGGCTCCGCCCGGGCACCCATGACCTCCTCGAGCTCCTTCTGGACGATCTTGAGGAACTGCTGCCCCGGATTGAGACTGCGGCTGACCTCCTGCCCGAGCGCACGCTGCTTGACCTGCTCGACGAAAGTCTTGACGACCGGCAATGCAACGTCGGCTTCCAGCAGCGCCATGCGGACTTCCCGCAGCGTCTCCTGGATATTGTCCTCGCTGAGGTGCGCCTTGCCGGTGACCTTGCGCAGTGAGAGGGAAAGCCGATCGCTGAGATTTTCAAACAACGCCATGGGAACTCGCCGATACCGATTGAGTGATGATGAGGCCGGGCAGTATAGCCCATCAGGCGCCCCTCACTGAAACCCGGCGGCGAGACCCGGACTTGAGGCCCGGCACTGCGGTCGACCCCCATCGGCAACTGTTCGATCCCGACAAACTGTGCGAAACTGCGCCACCTGTATGTCAACTGCGGACGACGACGGATCATGCTCCTGAGCGGTATTGCGGCCATCCTGTTTTATCTGGCAGGTTTCGCCTATCTGGCCAGCACCATCACCCGTACCAGGCCGAATCGCTGGGTGGTCACCGGACTGGGACTGGTGGCCTTCGTGCTCCATGCGATCACCAGTGCGCAACAGATTTTCGTGCCGGGCGGCTTCGATTTCAGCCTGATGCGGGTGTCGTCGATCATCTTTCTCACGGTGAATTTCATCGTGTTGCTGAGCAGCGTCCACCGGCCGGTGTCGGGCCTGCTGCTGCCCCTGCAGCCGGTCACGGCCCTGGTGCTGGCGGCCAGCCTGTTGCTGGACAGCAGCATGGACCCCTGGAGCACACTGCCTCCGGCCGCCGGGTTTCACGTCATCGTCTCCATCCTGGCCTACAGCCTGCTGACCCTGAGCGTCCTGCAGGCGCTGCTGACCGCCTACCAGAACATCCAGCTGCATCACCGCCACCCCGGCGGACTGGTGCGGGCGCTGCCCCCGCTGCAGACGATGGAGGCCCTGCTGTTCGAAATCCTCTGGGCCGGCTTCCTGCTGCTGACACTCTCCCTGATCAGCGGATTCCTGTTTCTGGACGACTTTCTCGGTGCCAATGTTGCCCACAAGGCGGTGTTCTCGATGATCGGCTGGGTGGTTTTTGCAACCCTGTTGTGGGGACACCACGCGCGGGGCTGGCGGGGCATGATGGCCATCCGCTGGACCGTGGGCGGGTTTGCCTCCCTGGCGCTGGCCTACTGGGGCAGCAAGCTGGTGATCGAGTACATTCTCAGGGGCTGAAACGACACTGTCCCTCCCGCCAGAGACGGCTGCGCAGGGAAGCCGCGCCAATGCCGCCAAAAAGGTTGCCATGACCCCACTTCTGATTCACCATTACCGCTCTTTGGCAGGATGAGGCCGACCCTCTTTTGAACGAAATTCCCATATGGATGCTGAGCTGCCTGCTGGTGGTCCTGCTGTGCATCTCAGCATTCTTCTCCGGTTCCGAAACCGGCATGATGACCCTCAACCCCTATCGATTGCGGCACCTGCGCTCGCGAGTCAGAAGCGCGGAGCGCGCCAGCAAGCTGCTGGAGCGTCCCGACCGCCTCATCGGTGTCATCCTGATCGGCAACAACCTCGCCAACAACCTGGCCGCCGTGGTGACCACGCTGCTGGCCATCCGCCTGTTCGGCAGCGGCTCGGAAACCCTGGCGGCCATCGCCCTGACGCTGGTGATGCTGATCTTCGCCGAGGTGACGCCCAAGACCATTGCGGCGATCCACCCGGAGCGGGTGGCCTTCCCCGCCTCCTTCCTCCTCTACCCGCTGCTGAAGATCCTCTACCCGGTGGTCTGGACCGTCAATCACGTGGCCAACCGGGTGGTGCGGCTGCTGGGGGTGGACCCGGCCAAAAGGCGTGATCACCGCCTGAGTCGTGAGGAGTTGCGCGCGGTGATGGATGAATCCCGCGACAGCATCCATCGCGAGGGCCAGGGCATGCTGGTCAACGTGCTCGAGCTGGACAAGGTCACCGTGAACGACATCATGGTGCCGCGCACCGAAATTTCCGGGATCAACCTCGAGGATGACATCGACGACATCGTCAATCAGGTGGTCAGCACCGAATTTACCCGCCTGCCGGTGTTCGAGGGCGACATCAACAACATCGTGGGTGTGCTGCACATGCGCCGGGTCAGCCGGCTGCTGAAAGGCGGCGCGGAAAGCCTCACCAAGGAAGCCATCAAGCGCTTTTCCAGAGAACCCTACTTCGTGCCCGAGAGCACGCCCCTGCCCCAGCAGCTGGTGAACTTCCAGCAGAACAAGCGCCGCATCGGGCTGGTGGTGGATGAGTACGGGGAGATCCAGGGTCTGGTGACCCTGGAGGACATTCTCGAGGAAATCGTCGGCGACTTCACCACCAACTTCGGTGAAAGCGACGAGGAGATCGTGCAGGACCGCGACGGCAGCTATCTGATCGACGGCAGCGCGACCATCCGCGACATCAACAAGACCACCGGCTGGGACCTGCCCACCAGCGGGCCCAAGACGCTCAACGGCCTGACGCTGGAAATGCTCGAGAGCATCCCCTCGGGCAATGTCTGC
>JBJHAZ010000299.1:0-3232 GCA_050485225.1 Gammaproteobacteria bacterium | reverse complement strand
CGTTGAGGTAGTAGGAGGACTGGGCGTCGCGGGTCACCTTGCGGCGCACGGAAATTTCACTGTAGCTGGCGTACTCGCCGACAATGGTGCCGTCGGAGTTGTCGAACACCAGCTCGATGGAGGCCTGCCCCACCGGCTTGCGGGCTCCGGAGCCATTGAAAATGACGTCGGTCATGGATTCGCCGCGCAGATGCTTGGCAGAGGACTCGCCCATCACCCAGCGCACCGCATCGATGATGTTCGACTTGCCGCACCCGTTCGGTCCCACGACGGCACTCATGTTGCCGGGGAAATGAACGGTGGTCGGGTCCACAAAGGATTTGAAACCCGCAAGCTTGATGCTCTTCAAACGCATTGTAGGCAGTCTTTGTTATGGAGGACTGGCGCGCAAAAGAGGGATTGTACACAGTGCCTGCGAGGCGCGGAACCTCCGGGTCGATCCGATGGCCGGGCGGCACCGGTCGGCAGTGGCAACCGGTGCCGCCGGGGTCACTCCCGGCGTTCGTCGATGACTACGGCAACGGGATCGACCAGCGGCAGGGCAAACGGTCCGGCCGAGCCCTCCAGGTCCCCGGGGGCGGGCGTGGCAGAGCCCTGCGACGAAACCCGGGCGACCACCTCCCAGAGTCCACTGTCGTCCAGCAGCACGTTGGGCAGCATGGACATGCTGTTGTCGAGGGTTACTTCGAGGGGCAGATCCTGAACCCGGTAGCGCTGTGCCAGCACCGGCATGCTGGTGCCCTGGCGCCGCACCGAGATGAACAGTGCCGCATCGGCATCGGGCGCAAAGGCCTCGTCGAGCTCCACGCGCACGGCGAGTCGATGCCCGCCGTCCTCGCCGAGCCGGCTGCGCGCCTGCTGGATGCCATGCCAGAGGGTCTGGCCGCGCTGCGACTGGGGGGAGGTCTGGCGCAGGGCAATGCCCCAGTAATGCATGGCCAGCTCGAAGTTCTCCTGCTCGAAGGCGTGTATACCCAGCAGTTCCAGCGCCACCCGGTTGATGGCGTCCACCTGCAGCACCCGCTGCAGGGCAGCATGGACTTCCTCATCGGTTTCGGAGGTGGCCGCAAAACGGGCCTGGGCCCATTCCAGCAGCAGCATGGCGTTGTCCGGCACCGCCTCGAGGGCCACGCGGTAGTGGCCTTCGGCCCGCGCGGGCTGATCCCGCTCCAGTGCCAGCCGTGCGGCCAGCACCCGGTAGTCCAGATTGCGGGGTTGCCGCTCCACCTGGCGCTCGAGCGCGTCTCCCAAATCCCGGTAGAGGGATTCGGGCACCGGTTCGCCGGCCATCTGCAGGCTGTTCTTCTCGTCGAGCCAGCGGGTCAGGCGCAGCTCATCGTCGGCACCGACGTGGAGGTACAGGGGCACAGCCGAAAGCGGCACCAGCAGGATCACTGCCCACAGCAGGCCGCGACCCCGCGTGACCGCATCGATATGCTCCGGACCCTTGGGTACTTCCGACAACAGATTGCGCTGCAGGTCCTCCTTGAGGTCCTCCAGTTGATCGGCATCGATCTCGCCGCGCTCGTACTGCTGCTCCAGGTCGGCCAGGTGCAGCCGGTACAGTTCGATGTTCTTGTTGCGACGGGTCTCGTTGGCCGGCACCACCGCACCACGCAGGCGCAGGCTGCGCATCGCCAGCACCACCGCCAGCAACAGCAGCAGCGCAAATCCAAGGTACAACTGAATCACTGGGAATCCTTCGGTCGCTGGGAACGGTCGACGGCACCGCTCTCTGGATGGGCGTCACTCAACAGGGCTTCCAGCGCCTGCTCATCGGGCTCGAACTCGGTCGCCGCCCGGCGCTGGCGGCGCGCTATGGTCACCACGACACCGAGACCGACCAGTAGCAGCAACACCGGCATGGACCACAAGAGTACCGTGGACTGCTGCATCCGCGGCTGGTAGAGGATGTAGTCGCCGTAGCGCTGTTGCATGAAATCCTTGATCTCGCGATCGGTCATGCCCTGCTCGAGCATGTCGCGGATCTCGCGGCGCAGGTCGAGTGCAATGGGCGAATCCGAGTCGCCGACACTCTGGTTCTGGCACTTGGGGCAGCGCAACTGATGGCCCAACTGGCGATAGCGCTCCTCGAGTTCGGGCTCGCTGAAATCGCTGGGCCGGATGATGCCCGCCTGGTCGAAGACCTCGGCTTGGGCGGCCAGCGCGACCGTACCCAGCACCAGTGCCAGTAGCGCACCGGTCAGCCAGCGTGTACTCATGAGCCCTCCTCCAGCAATTGCCTGTACAGGGGTTCGAAGTCGGTGGCCCAGATAGCCTGGTCAATGGCACCCACATGGCGATGACGGATCTTGCCCTGACGATCCACCAGATAGGTCTCGGGTGCCCCGAAGACCCCGAGGTGAATGCCGAACCGGCCATCGAGGTCGACGAAGTTGATGGCGTAGGGGTCGCCGGTCTGGGCCAGTACGCGCCGTGCCTCGGCCGGATCGTCCTTGTAGTTCATGCCGATGATGCGCACCCCCTGCTCCGCCAGAGCCAGCAGTTCGCGATGTTCCACGTAACAAGTGGGACACCAGGTGGCCCAGACGTTGAGCAGGCTCACCTCGCCCTGGAAGATGTCTTCCTCCACCTCCACCTCGGCGTCGAACAGGTCCGGCAGGGCAAACTCGGGCATGGCGCGACCCACCAGCTCCGACGGCATGGCGGTGGGGTCGCGACCCAGCCCCAGGTACAACAGGCCGGCCATGAGGACGAACACCAGCAGCGGTACAAACCGGTTCATCGTGCTTCAGCCTCCCGGTGACCGGATGTCTCCGGCGAATCCGAAATCGACGCGGCACCCCCCGCGCCGTTCTGGCGACGGTAGCGCTTGTCGAAGACCGACAGCAAGCCGGCGAAAGTGATCAGAAAACCGCCGATCCATATCCAGCGCACCACCGGCTTTACGTAGACACGCACGGCCCAGGCATCCTGGTCGAGCTGCTCGCCGAGGGCGATGTAGATATCACGCCAGAAGCGCCCGTGCAGCGCCACTTCGGTCATGACGTTGCCACCGGCGAAATAGCGGCGTTTTTCCGGGTACAGGGTCACGATGTGGCGCTCGTCCTTGTAGACATTCAGCTCGCCCATCTGCGACAGGTAGTTGGGGCCCTGGACATCCCGCACGCCCTTGAACACCGCGCGATAGCCGGAGACCACCACCTCGTCGCCGGGCCCGAGGCGCACATCGCGCTGGTCGCTGTAGACGGTGGTGACCGCCGCGCCGACG
>JBJHAZ010000298.1:1935-3257 GCA_050485225.1 Gammaproteobacteria bacterium | reverse complement strand
ACTCTACAAAAAGGGGTTGGTGACCCAGCCCGATGGTGGCTACCTGACCCCGCTGGGGTACGAAGCAGCCGAGCTGCTGGATCGGATGCTGACGATCCTCACCACCGCCGAGGGTTAGCTCCCCCGCAGTGGCGGCGAGTCTGATTCGACGATCAAAAAAAGAGTCGCCAGCGTGCGCTGGCGACTCTCTTGTTGTCTTGCCGACGGTCGGTGACCACCGCTTGGTTTCAGCCCGACTAGCGCGTGGCTGAGCGCGCCTGGGGCTTGTCGTCTTCCGGCAGGTTGATGTTCAGCTCAAGGACCGAGGTGTTGCCTTGCTTGTCGAGCTGCACGCTGACGTCGTCCTCGCCGACGGTGACGTACTTGCGGATCACCTCGAGGATTTCCTGCTGCAGTTTCGGCAGGTAGTCGGGGCCACCGGTACGCACGCGGTCGTGGGCCACCAGTATCTGCAGACGCTCCTTGGCGACATTGGCGCTGCTTTTGCGCTCCTTGCGAAAATAGTCCAGTAAACTCATCACGGTCAGCCTCCGAACACGCGGCGCAGGAAGCCTTTCTTCTGGCGCTCGAGGAAACGATGGGGGATGTCGTCACCCAGGAAGCGGCCAACGGCGTCGGCGTAGGCCTGGCCGGCGTCGCTCTCCTGATCGTGCACCACGGGTACGCCCTGGTTGGAGGCCTTGAGCACGGCTTCGGACTCGGGAATGACGCCGAGCAGCGGAATGGCCAGGATCTCCTGCACGTCCTCGACGGAAAGCATTTCGCCGCGCGCCACGCGCTCCGGGTTGTAGCGGGTCAGCAGCAGGTGCTCCTTGACGGGCTTGCCCTGTTCGGCCATGCGGGACTTGCTCTGCAGGATGCCGATGATGCGGTCGGAGTCACGCACCGAGGACACCTCGGGGTTGGTGACGATGATGGCTTCCTCGGCGAAGTACAGCGCCATATGGGCACCGTGCTCGATACCGGCCGGCGAGTCGCAGACGATGTAGTCGAAGTCCTGGCTCAGTTCCTCGAGCACCTTTTCCACACCCTCGCGGGTCAGCGCGTCCTTGTCGCGGGTCTGGGAGGCGGGGAGGATATGCAGGTTTTCGAGCTTCTTGTCCTTGATGAGCGCCTGCTTGAGGGTGGCGTCACCCTGGACGACGTTGACGAAGTCGTAGACCACCCGACGCTCGCAACCCATGATCAGGTCGAGGTTGCGCAGGCCCACGTCGAAATCGATGACCACGGTTTTCTGGCCGCGCAGGGCAAGCGCGGCCGAAATGGCGGCGCTGGTGGTGGTTTTGCCCACGCCGCCCTTGCCGGATGTAACAACAATAATC
>JBJHAZ010000298.1:0-1925 GCA_050485225.1 Gammaproteobacteria bacterium | reverse complement strand
AAAATCAATGCCGCGGAGTCGGGGGCGGATGAAACTACGCTTCCCCGGCTCGACGGCATGCGCGCCCGAGTATCAGTCAATTACTGGTGATATTCAAGGTGTCGCCTTCAAGGCGAATCACCACCGACTGGTTGTGCTCGGGATGCTCCTCTTCGAACAGCCGATAGTGCCCGGCAATGGCCACCAGCTCCGGGTCGAATTGCTGGCAGCCGATGACGGCCGACTCGTCGCCCTTGATGCCGGCCAGTACCTTGCCGCGCAGGGCACCGTAGACATGGATGTCACCGGTGGCCAGTACTTCGGCCCCGGGGTTGACGGTGCCCTGGATGACAAGATCGCCGTCGAAGTGAAATTGTTGACCGGAGCGGATGTTGCCCTTGTGCACACGGATCGCCCGCGGCGGGATTGCGTCGCTGTCCGAGGGTTGCGGCGGTGCCTCGGGCAGGTCGAGCGCCGCCTGTTCGGGCTCTCCGATCGGTGGTTCCGGATTGGCCTGCGGCGGCGGGGTCTCCACGCGCCGGGGATTGCGGGTGCCGAGGTCGGCCAGGCCGGGCAGTGCCTGCAGCTGGTCGGCCCAGCCGGCACCGGCGTTGCGCACCGCGATGGGTTGCAGGCCCGATGCCACGCAGATGGCGTGCAGCTCATCGAGCGGGGTCGTTTCGGGCGTCAGGCCACTCAGATCGAGCACGCAGGGCAGGTTGCGGAACAGGGCGGGTGCCTCGCTCTGCTTGCGTTGCAGTTCGGCGCGGATGTCGTCCAGGCCGAGCCCGGAAAAGGTGAGGGTGGTCAGCGGGATCATCGCCGCCTTGAGAGCCAGGGTGCCGTCCATGTCAGGCGTGCTCCCGGGGGGTGAGCGGAAACCGGTCGAAGGTGATGTCGGTCAGACCGTCCCGCTGCAGGCGGCGCAGGTTGTGGTGGTTGTCGGCCTCGGGGGTGGCGAGCACCTCGCGGTAGTGCTCTCCAAAACAGGCGAGTGTCTGTTCCCGTGTCAGTTGCAAAAGCCGGGCGAGGCCCAGCACCTTGCAGCTGCCCTGGTTCTGGTCCTCGGCATTGTGCACCGCACCATTGCGGAAGGCGCTGGGTTGTACCTCGTACCAGCGATCGATGAAGGCAAGGGTGTCGGCAAAGCGGTGTTGGTCGCTTTCGAGGCCGGCCAGGAAAGCATCCCTGGCCCGATCAAACTCACTCACGGGTGGCTCCTGCAGCACGTTGACGGTATGGGTGTAACGGCTGCGAAGGCTACCATTCCCGGGGCGCTCGCGCCACGAATCCATGGCGTTGCGGGGTGGGCCGTGGTCGTGCTCAGGGCATCTGGATGCCGCCCGGGCCTCCGCCCATGCCACCCATGCCGCCACTGCCGCCGGCTCCCGGAACCACGATGCGGGAGGCCTGCTCGCGGCGCATTTCCTCGATCTGGCGGATGGTGTCCTCGATGGCCTTGTGAGCTTCGGCTTCGAAAGTGGCGATGGCCTGTTCGAGGCTCTCCACCGGAATCTCGAAGGTCAACGGCATGGGACCGGACTGGGTGTAGAGCTGGGCCTGGCCCACAAACAGTGTTTGCCGGGTGGCGTCGTCACTGCCGTCCGCCTTCACGGGGGTGAGACGGCGGATGGTGCCGGTGCGCTGGTCCGAGAAGGTCTCCTCCCGGTACATCTCATCGGCGTTCATGGGCATTGCGGGGAAATCCTGGCTCATGGGGGATCCTGCATGGTCAATCGGGGTTAACGGGGGACAGGGCCGGGTCGGCGCCTTCGGAACAAGGGCCGGGTCGCGGCCCTTCGGGAATCATTCCGGGTCTGGCCCTCCGCGGGCCGACCCCTCCGAAAGCCGCTTACCCTAGCAGAAGGTCGCCGGCTTTCAAAATGGTCCTGTGGGTGGGTCTGTCAGACGCGGTTCTTTTTCAGGTCCCGCACCAGGAAGCGGGC
>JBJHAZ010000297.1:0-3262 GCA_050485225.1 Gammaproteobacteria bacterium | reverse complement strand
TCCGCCAGATCCTCATCAGTCAGTTCAATATACTTATCCATGATGTCTCCATGCCCTTGATGGGGTTGAAAGGATTTCAGATTCAGCGCTCACCCGTCTCCAGCACCAGGCCCTCCATCTCGCCCCGCTCGCGCCACTCCTGCATCCACTGCTCGAAGGCGTTCCAGCCCGGGCCATAGGGTTCGCCGAGGAAGTAGCGGAATTTCTGCTTGCCGTCCTCGTCGGTGATCTTCTGGCCCTCGTTGTTGTAGTAGCTCGGCGGGCACTGCTCGAGGAACGCCGACATGTCGATGGCCGTCTCGCGCAGGTGCTGCACATAGGAGGCCTGGGCCTGCTCGGTGGGTTCCACTGCGGTCACGCCCCGCTTCAGGGCCTCGCTGATGATGTAGCTGATGTGGAAGGCCTGCCGGCTGTACTGCTCGGTGGTGGTGGCGTTGAGGCCGCCCTGGTAGTAACCGATGAAGTACTGGTTGGGGAAGTGGGTGGTCATCACGCCGTGGAAGGTCTTGTAGCCCTGCGCCCAGTGGTCGTAGATGGACACGCCATCGCGCCCCTGGTACAGGTCAATGCCCCAGCGACGGTCGAGATCGCTGGTGACCTCGAAGCCGGAGGCGAAGATCATGCAGTCGATCTCGTACTCCTGGCCGTTGGCCACAAAGCCCTTCTCGGTCATGCGCTCCACACCCTGGGTGCGGGACACGTCGATCAGCTCCACATTGGGCCGGTTGAAGGTGTCGTAGTAGTCGTCGTTGGACAGCGGACGCTTGCACAGGAAGCGGTACCAGACTTTCAGCTTCTCGGCGGTTTCCTTGTCCTTCACCAGGCTTTCGACGCGGCGGCGCATGCGCTCCATCACGCGGAAGTCCATCATCTCGCGACGGGCGAAGAACTCCTCGATGGTGATGTCCTCCTCGATGCCCTCGGCGCGCAGCTCGGCGGCCATGTTACGGCTGATCTCGGTCCAGAAGTCGCACACCAGGTCCTCTTCACCGGGCAGGAAGCGACCTTCCATGGCGGCACGGTGGAAGTTGGCCATGCGTTCCTTCTGCCAGCCGGGCTTGAGGCTTTTGGCCCACTCGGGGTCGGTGGGGGCGTTGTGGCGCTGATCCACGGCCGAGGGGGTACGTTGCAATACATAGACCTGCTTGGCGTACTTGCCCAGGTAGGGAATGGCCTGGATGGCGGTGGCGCCGGTACCGATGATGGCGACCTTCTTGTCGGCCAGCTTGTCCAGCACCGGGTTGCGGTAGCTGCCGCCGGTGTAGTCGTACTCCCAGCGGGAGGTGTGGAACATCTTGCCCTTGAAGTCGTGAATGCCCGGGATGCCCGGCAGCTTCGGAATGTTGAGCAGGCCGTTGGCCATCACCACATGGCGCGCGCGGATGTCGTCGCCACGGTTGGTGCTGATGTGCCAGCGCTGGATGGATTCGTCCCAGCGCAGCCCGGTGACCAGGGTGTGGAACAGCGCGCCATCGCCGAGGCCGAACTTGTCGACAATCTGCTTCATGTAGTCGTAGATTTCGCTGCCATCGGCGTATTTCTTCGAGGGCATGAAGCCGGTTTCTTCCAGCAGCGGCAGGTAGCAGTAGGCGTCGTTGTCGCACTGGATGCCGGGGTAGCGGTTCCAGTACCACACACCGCCCCAGTCACCGCCGTGGTCGATGTTGCGGAAGTTGGTCACACCCGCTTTCTTGAGGTGGTACGAGGCCAATACGCCCGAGAAACCGGTGCCCAGCACCGCCACGTCCAGGTCCTCGGAGACGGGATCACGGGGCTCGACCGGCATGTGCGGGTCGTGCACGTACTCCTCGGTGAACTCCTGCTTCACCTTGACGTACTGCTTCTGGCCCTCCGGCCGAATGCGCAGCACGCGCTCTTCCTCGTACTTCGCCTTGATCGCATCGATATCGATTTCTTCGGGGGACGGGACGTTTGTTTTCTCGCAGCTCATCTTGACCTCGTTGGGGATTGGGCAGGCTGGGGAACCTCTGAAAAACCACTGTGCTCGACATCCGGGCCACCTGTCTTCGCTCGTGACGTTTTTCAGAGGCTCCCTGGCCAAATGGATAATCAACAGTGGTGTTTATTGTTTTCAATTATAGCAGGGTAACCGCCGCTGTCACACAACTTGCGCACCCTGATGTCACTGACGCCTTGGGGCGCCAAAAATTCCCTTTGTATCCTATCAAGCCTGCGGCGTCACCTCGCCACACAGCTGGCTCGACAGGGTTTGCGCCGCGCGCTGCAGTTCGGCCTGCAACTCGGGCAATCCCTTGCGGCGTAGCGCGCTGCCGATACCGATGGCCACCAGCGCATGACTGGGGTGAGCGCGGGTCTTCCAGACCGGGGCCGCCACCACGGTGACACCGGCAATGTAGTGACCGGCATCCACCGCAAACCCCTGTTCGCGGGTTTCGGCCACCTGTGCCAACCATTCCTCGAAGGTGGGCGGCTCATCCCACCGCAGCGCCCGGAAGCGGGCTTCCAACTCGGCCGAATCGTGGTCGCCGAAGGCCGCCACACAGCGGCCGGTGGCGCTGATCAGTGCCGGAAAGCGGCTGCCGATCTGGGCGGACAGCTGAAAGGTGGCACCGGACTGGGACACGGCCACCACAATGATGTGATCGAGGCCCACCACGTGGACACCGAGCATGGTGACATCAAACTGCTGGCTGATCCGATCCAGCGTCGGCTGCGCCAGGTCGGTGAACTGGTTGCGGCGCAACCACTGGCGCGCCAGCGTCAGCACCCCGGCTTCCAGCGAATAGCGCTTGGTCTCCGGGTCGAACGCCACCAGCTCCTCGGCCACCAGCGCCCGCAGGACGTACAGACAGGTGCTGGGCACCAGGCCCAGCGTACGGGCAATGGGCTGCAATCCGAGCGGTACATCGCTTTTGCCCAGCAGCCGCAGGATCGCCGCCGCGCGGGATATGGCCGGGGCCTTGCTCTCCTTGAGCACCCGGGCGAGTTCTCGATCCTGAGGGACGGGGTTGGTCAAGGGTGTCTCCTGGATTGTACGAATGGACTGGACTGGGCGGATGTATCGACCGTGCCCCGAGCACCGCCGCGTGGATCTGCCGGACTCGGACCGGGCCGCCGGATCATTCATTATATAGAACAGAATTCGAGATTTACAACAACGACCGCTTATGGCAAAGTGCGGCAACACTGATCAACGGCGCTCTCGCAGCGCCGGATAAAAACCACAGGTGGATTGATGGCAAAGCTGACCGAGTACACATCCTTCGCTGATGCCCAGGCC
>JBJHAZ010000296.1:0-3262 GCA_050485225.1 Gammaproteobacteria bacterium | reverse complement strand
GACCAGACGACGTCTTCGAACTTTTCCTCGAACAACGGGGTGATGTAGCTGCCGTTGTGGTTTTGCAGGGTGGAGAAGTCCATCAGGCCGGCAATCTCGGCGGGCATGAAGCCCTCGATGAGCTGCTGGACGAACTCGGGGTGGCTGAACAGCTCCTTGTACCCCGTGTCATGGTGGTTGGTGGCCATGCGAATTCCTTTTCGATGACGGGTGTGGGCAGTAGTTTAGCGCAGTTGGTTGATGAGTTTTTCGCCCGGGGGCAGGGTGGATGGCCGCGCAGCGGACAGAAGAGGTTGCCTGGGCCTGTGGGCTCTGCACCGTGCACACCATCGCCCCCACCCTAAAGTTTGGCCGCCCGTGGTCGACATGACGGGTATACCGGTTTTCACATCTCGTCGATGCTTCGGGCACGCTGGCGGTGCTCCCTCCGGGCAGGGCAACAACTCTGCAGGGGCTATATCTCCTACGGGACCGGCACTGCGTCTTTCAGCTTGGGCGACGATCACTCATTTGCGCCACGACCATTCATCTGCGCCACAACCGGGGCGCTACACAGGAATTCCCCATGAAAAAACTCGCCATCATCGCCACGATTCTGCTCACAGGTTGCGGCGGCGGCCCCCTGACCTGCAATGACAGCGACGCGAAAAGGCAGGTTCTGGCGGTGGTGGACTCCCACCTCGAAACCGCCCGCTGGTACCACGACATGAAGCCGGCGCTGGGCAAACGGGAGATGTACGGGATCAGCACTACCCAGGCCGACCACGACCTGGGACGCTATTCCTGTTCGGCAACCTACAGCTTCGAATACCGGGGCAACACGCGGGAAGTGGCGTTCACCTACAGCCTGAACTACCTGGAAGACAAGAAGGAAAGCCAGGTTCTGGTGGACGTCAACCGCATCAAGACGGGGTACATGACCGCCGGCATGGGTTTTTGATCGGGAAGGTTTCGGCGCGGTTTCCAGCGGCGGCTGTGCAGCTCCGGAGTACGTCGCCACAAGCACATGAGGCACGCCTCGACTCGCTGGTACAGGCACGATCAAGCCCGCCTCGAGCGAGGCCGTGGTAGCATACGCGGGATTTGCCACTGCAACGGAAGGAATACCCCGTGACTACCCAAACCGTCGTCGTAACCGGCGCCAACTCCGGCATCGGTTATCAGGCATCCCTGCATTTCGCGAAGGCCGGCGCCCATGTGGTGATGGCCTGCCGCAGTCTCGACAAGGCCGAGAAGGCCCGGAACGACATCGCCGAGCAGGCGCCCAACGCCCGGCTCACCGTGATCCGGCTGGATGTGTCCGATCTGAATTCGGTGCGCGAGTTTGCCGCCCGGTTCGCCGAGCAGGTGGGCCAGCTCGATATCCTGATCAACAACGCCGGCATCGTGGCCATGCCGCTGTCGCGCAACGCGGCGGGCCACGAGTCGCAGCTGGCTACCAACTACCTGGGGGCCTTTGCGCTCACCGGTCTGCTGCTGCCGTACTTCCCCGCCGACCGCGAGGGTCGCATCGTCAACGTGGGCAGCCTGGCGCACCGCAGGGGCAAGCTGAACCCCGATGACCTGAACTGGGAACAGGCTGAATACAACGAGTGGAAGGCGTACGCCAACAGTAAGGTGGCCATGCTGAGCCAGACGCTGGAGCTGGCGCGCCGCCTGCAGGCCACCGGCAGCAAGGTGATTGCGGTGGGCGCCCACCCCGGCTTTGCCAATACCAATATCCACCAGAACAGTCCCGCACTGAACTACACCAACCCCGTGCGCAAGTGGATCAGCAAGCACACGCAAAAGCTGATTCCCGATGCGGCGTCGGCCACGCGGCCGATCCTGCTGGCGGCCACGGGCAGCGACGTGCAGTCCGGTGACTACTACGGGCCTGGCGGATTCATGGAGATCGGCGGCAAGCCGGCCAAGGCCAAGGTGAACAAGGAAGCCAGGGATGCGGACAAGGCCAGGAAGCTGTGGGCTGTTTCCGAATCCATGACTGGCGTCCACTACCTGTCCGACGTCTGACCCGTGCCACATCGGCCCCGCCGCTGGTCACCGGCGGCCCTGCTGCTTCTGACGCTCGCCATCGTCGCCCCGGCGCTGGCGGACAGCGGGCTGGGCGATGCCCTGGGGCTGGGGGATTCGGCCGCGTTGCGAGCCACGGTGTTCGGGCCGGCCCCGGAAGACCGCGCACCACTGCCGGATTCGGTGCCGACCCGCGAGCTGAAGGTCGCCATCGAGGGCGCCTTGCCGGTGCCCGATATCTACTGGTTCAACCGTCAGTTGCGGGTGTTTTTCTCGCCCCAGAAGCAGCCGGCGCCGCTGGCGATTGTCATCGCCGGCACCGGCGGCTCGGCCAATGCGGCCAAGGTGCGCACCCTGCGCAAGGCTCTGTATCAGGACGGCTACCACGTACTGACGCTGCCCTCGCCGACTCATCCGGGCTTTGTGGTGGGCGCCTCGAGCACCGGCGTGGGCGGCGATCTGCGCCAGGACGGCCTCGACCTGCACCGGGCCACCCGGCAGATCGTCAACGACCTGGCGCGCCGCCACGAGTTCACCGAGGTGGTGGCGCTGGGATACAGCCTCGGCGGCGCCAATGCCGCCCTGTTGAAGGCCATCGACGACGAACAGGGTGGAGAGCTCGGCATTGCCCGGGCGGTGCTGCTCAACCCGCCGGTGAGCCTGTTTGCGTCCATCGAACGACTGGACCGCCTGCTCGACGCCAGCATCGGCGACACACCGGAGGCCTTCGACCGGTTCTACTACGAGATCTATTCCGAGCTGGCCGGCCTGTACGAAATGTCCGAAGCGCTGTCCCTCGACCAGGACTTCCTGCTCGCCGCCGCCGGCCAGCTGCTCGACGGCGACCGCAATCTGGCGGCCGCCATTGCGCTGTCGTTCCGCCTGTCGCTGATCGATCTGTTTTTTGCCGGCGATTTCTACACCGGTGCGGGTGTGGTCGTAGACCCGGACAATCCGCCCACGCGCCACGATTCCCTCTACGACGCGGGGCTGACCCTGCGCCACAAGTCCTTTTCAGCCTACTTCGACGAAGTGTTTGCGCCCTTCTACCTGGCACAGCGCCCCGCCGAAACCACCGAATCACTGATCGCCGCCAACCACCTGGAAATCATCGGCGAGCGGCTGCGCAACGACCCCGCCTACCTGGCCCAGACCAATGCCGACGAGCTGATCCTCGATGCCGACGAGTTGCAGTGGCTGCGCGACATCTTCGGCGACCGACTGGTGGTGTACGAGCGCGGTGGCCATC
>JBJHAZ010000295.1:0-3292 GCA_050485225.1 Gammaproteobacteria bacterium | reverse complement strand
TCACTCAGGCAGCGGGCATCGGCGGCAGAACGGTGGTAGTGGATCAGCACATCCCAGCCGCGCTGGTGAAACAGGCGCGCGATGGTGGCCCCGATGCGGCGAGCGGCACCGGTGACCAGCACCACGGGCGTGTCGGAGGCGGTGGGGTGGTTCACGGCAGGTATTGCTCCTTGAGGCGGGCCAGGCGCTCGATGTGCCGTTTCTCGATGGCGTTGCCCAGCTGCTGGCCCTTGAGTCCGCTGGCCACCAGGTCGCTCACATCCGTGTCGCGCAGTCGCTGCAGTACGGTGTGCAGCCAGGGGGCGGCGGGGTAATCCCGCTTCTCGAAGCCGGTGCGGCCGCGGGCATCGGCCTCGCAGCACAGCAGGAACTGCTCGAGTCGCTCGGGGCGACGCAGGGCGTCGAGGCGGCGCATCAGTTTCACCAGCGTGGCCGGGCGCAGTTCCAGCGCCTTGTGGCACAGCAGGTGGTAGCGGGTCACCGCCAGCGCCAGTTCGCGATGGCGGGTCGGTACCTTGAGTCGGCGGCAAACGGCTTCCACCAAAGGGACGCCGGACTGCTCGTGGCCCACGTGGCGCGGCAGCAGATCCTCCGGTGTCACGCCCTTGCCCAGGTCGTGGACCAGTACGGCAAAGCGGACCGCCGGGTCGTCGCTGAGGCGGGCCACCTGCTCCAGGCACAGCAGCACGTGAAGGCCGGTGTCCACCTCCGGGTGGTAGTCGGCCCTTTGCGGCACACCGAACAGGCGATCCACCTCGGGCAGCAGCACCGCCAGTGCACCGCAGTCGCGCAGGGTCTGGATGTAGACCTGCGGGCTGTTTTCCTGCAGCGCGCGCTCGGTTTCCTGCCAGACGCGCTCGGCCACCAGGTGTTCCAGCTCCCCGCTGGCGGTGATCTCGCGCATCAGCGCCAGAGTCTCCGGGGCGATGGTGAAGCCCAGCTCGTGAAAGCGTGCCGCAAAACGCGCGACCCGCAGCACGCGCAGGGGGTCCTCGGCAAAGGCGGGCGACACGTGGCGCAATACCCGCGCTTCCAGGTCGCGCTGGCCGCCGTGGGGGTCGATCAGCGTGCCGTCGTCGGCTCGTGCCATGGCGTTGATGGTGAGATCCCGGCGCACCAGGTCCTCTTCCAGGCCGATGTCCGGTGAGCAGAAGAACTCGAAGCCCTGATAGCCATGGCCGGACTTGCGTTCGGTGCGCGCCAGGGCGTACTCCTCACCGGTCTCCGGGTGGATGAAGACGGGAAAATCGCGCCCCACGGGGCGAAACCCACGGTCGGCCAGATCCTCGGGCGTGGCGCCCACCACCACCCAGTCCCGCTCGGTCACCCTGCGACCCAGCAGCTCGTCGCGTACCGCGCCGCCGACCAGATAGACGGAATATTTCGGTTGTCTGCTCATGGCCGCATTGTAGCCGAGAGCGCGGCGGTGCGAGTGCCTGTCTGCACGCCGGTGGCCCGGACGGTTGTCGGTCGGGGCGGCAGGGCGCTACTCTTGGCACAGATGCCCAAGCAGGTTCCTGCCCATGATTCGTACCATCTTGCTGCAACCGGGTCAGCCGCTCATGCGCGGTGGCACCGAACTCATCGATCAGTGGCGACGGCAGCCCGACGCCTTCATCTGGGTGGATGTCTACGAGGAGGGGGAAACGAGCGAAAGCGACTTCCTGAGACGGATGGGCTGCCACGAGCTGGCCATTCTGGATGCCCTCAAGGAGCGCCATCCGCCCAAGCTGGAGTTCTTCGGAGACGAGGCTTTCCTGCTGCTGCGGGACCTGCGGCCCGATGCGGTCGATCTGGACTTCGACTACATCCAGACCGGTTTCTTTGCACGTGAGCGCAGCCTGATTACCCGGGCGTCGGCCCATTCACCCTCCGTCGAGCTGTGGTGGCACGCAGCGGATCTCGACAAGGCCATGGCGCAGGGCTCGATCTTCCTGCTCACGCGTATCGCCAAGAGCATCGGCGCCCGCTATCTGGACCTGCTGCTGGCCTTCGAGCCCCAGCTGTCCGAGTGGGAGGACGAGCTGCTGACAAAGCCCCACGACAGCATCATGCGCCAGTTGGGGTTTGCGCGAAATCGCCTGCGCAAGCTGTGCCGGGCCACCTCCTACATGGAGCGGGCCTGTGAGGAGCTGATGGAAGTGATGGGCGAGGAGGATTACGAACGGCACCGCCAGGTGGTGCATGCCACCGTGGATGTGTACGAGAAATTCGAGCGGTTGCAGGGGCTGGCGGAGCTGTACTACCACCTGTCCAGCGACCTGATCGAAACCTACATCTCCCTGTCGTCGCACCATCTCAACCAGACCATGCGGGTGCTGACGGTGTTGATGGCGGTGTTTGTGCCGCTCACGTTCGTCGCCGGCGTCTACGGCATGAACTTCGTGCACATGCCCGAGCTGGAGTGGCGGATGGGGTACTACGGCGTGCTGGGGTTCATGCTGCTGATCGCGCTGGGGTTGCTGGCGATCTTCCGCCGGCACCGCTGGATCTGAGCGGGCGCGCGACGCCGGCGTGCGGCGTCGCGATGTTCCGGGTTCGGGCAGACCGGCAGAGGGTCGGTCGAAGCGGGTTATTCGTCGCTGAACAGGCCGAAGGTGATGCGGTGCCACCAGCGGCGGCGCGGGGCGTCATCGTCCAGCAGTATGTCTTCGGGACTGCCTTCGTAGATATCGCGGGTGTCGAATCCGCTCGGCGGTCGGTTGTCGTACAGCCCGAAGGTGATGCGGTTGAGGAAGGTGCGGTTCTCGCCGGTGAGATCGCGCTGGAACTGGAACTCGCCGTTGGCGTTCAGGAAGGGATACTCCGGAAAGTTGGTGGCCAGCACTTCCACGGCGTCGGCGGCCAGGTCGTCGTAGCCCAGCAGGTGGTAGGCCTGTGCCATCACCGCCAGCGCGTCCGGCATTGCGGGGGTGCGCTGGTAGTTCTCCACCACGTAGCGCCCGCGGTTGGCGGCGGCCACGTAGGCGCCGCGACGGAAGTAGTAATTGGCGACGTTGATCTCCTGGCGCGCCAGCAGGTTGCGCAGCGCAATCATGCGTTTGCGGGCATCCGGGGCGTATTCGCTGTCCGGGTAGCGGGACAGCAGCTCATTGAAGGTGGCAAAGGCCTCCCGCGCTGTGGTCGGGTCCCGCTGGGTCTGGTCGATCGGCATGAACCCGGTCAGGAAGCCGCGGCTCTGGCGGGTCTGCGACAACCCCTTGAGATAGTGGGCATAGTCCACATTGGGGTGGCGCGGATGCAAGCGGATGAAACGATCGGCCGCGGCGATGGCGGCCTCGTAGTCACCGGA
>JBJHAZ010000294.1:0-3294 GCA_050485225.1 Gammaproteobacteria bacterium | reverse complement strand
TCAAGGGCGACGGCATCGATGAACTCAAGACGGTGCTGCAGCACTGGCTGACCGCGCAGGAAACCGCCGAACCCTGATCGGGCGCGGCATCGGGACGAAAAAAACCCCGGCCAGATGGGCCGGGGTCAGCTTTAGTATCGCTTGGGGGAACAAGCTGTCATCAAGCTCAGTTGGGGAGAAAGCAACAATCATCGCTTGCATGACTTTTGTCCCTATCGCGGCGCGGAAGTTCCACACCGGGCGAGAATTTTTTCCTTGGGGCGGCGGACAAAAAAATCCCCCGACCGTTGCCGGTCGGGGGTGCTTCATAACACTTGCTTTGCCAAGTAAGGGGAGAAAGCAGCAATCATCGCTTGCATGATCTTAGTCCGTGGCGCCCGCCACAAGTTCCGGCAGTGACCAAAAAATATCAAAAAACTTCGCTATCGATTAACAGCCCTTGATTTAAAACCTCAAACCATTGCTTCGGCACGGTTTTCGCCGGACCGTATCCCGGTCAGTGGGCCTCATCCCAGTTCAGGCCGATACCGGCATCCACCTCCAGAGGTACCGCCAGCTCGGCGGCGTCGCGCATGCGGGACACGACCCCCTCGCGCACCGAATCGACTTCCTGCTCGGGCACCTCGAACACCAGCTCATCGTGGACCTGCATGATCATCCGTGTGCCGAGCCGTTCGCGGCGCAGCCAGGCATCCACCTCGATCATGGCGCGCTTGATGATATCCGCCGCCGTGCCCTGCATCGGCGCGTTGATGGCGGTGCGCTCGGCCGCCTGGCGCTGTACCGCATTGCGGGAGCGCAGTTCCGGCAGGTACAGGCGACGCCCGAACAGGGTCTCCACAAAGCCCTGCTCCTCGGCCCGGGCCCGGGTTTCGTCCATGTAGCGGCGCACCCCCGGGTAGCGGGCGAAGTACAGGTCGATGTACTCCTGCGCCTGCTTGCGCCCCAGGTGCAGCTGGCGTCCGAGACCGTAGGCCGACATGCCGTAGATCAGGCCGAAGTTGATGGCCTTGGCACTGCGGCGCTGCTCGGCGGTCACGTCGTCGACGGGAACACCGAACACCTCCGCAGCCGTGGCCCGGTGGACATCGAGGCCGTGGGCAAAGGCATCGACCAGCCCTTCGTCCCGGGACAGGTGAGCCATGATGCGCAACTCGATCTGTGAATAGTCCGCAGCCAGTATGACCGAGCCCTTCGGGGCCACGAAGGCCTGCCGGATACGGCGCCCTTCCTCGGAGCGGATCGGAATATTCTGGAGATTCGGATCGGAGGAGGACAGCCGGCCGGTCGCGGTGACCGCCTGGTGGTAGGAGGTGTGGACCCGGCCCGTGGCCGGGTTGATCAGGGTGGGCAGCTTGTCGGTGTAGGTGGACTTGAGCTTGGTCAGGCTGCGGTGCTCCAGCAATACCTTCGGCAGCGGATAGTCCAGCGCCAGCTCCTGCAGCACCTCCTCCTTGGTGGACGGGGCGCCCTTGGCGGTCTTTTTGGTGACCGGCAGGCCCAGCTTGTCGAACAGGATCGCACCCAACTGCTTGGGGGATCCCAGGTTGAACACCTCGCCGGCCAGCTCGTGGGCCTCGGCCTCCAGTTCACCGATGCGCTCACCCAGCTCACGACTCTGAATCGCCAGCCGATCGCGGTCGAGCAGGGCACCGTGACGCTCGATGCGCGACAGCACCGGCAACAGCGGCATCTCGATGGCCTCGAACAGGTCGCGCAGGGTCGGCTCAGCCTCGATACGCGGCCACAGGGACAGGTGCAGCCGCAGGGTGATATCGGCATCCTCGGCGGCGTATTCACCCGCCTTGTCGACCTCGATCTGGTTGAAGGTGAGCTGCTTGCTGCCCTTGCCGGCGATCTCCTCGAAGCCGATGGTCTTCTCGCCAAGGTACTTGAGGGCGAGGCTGTCCATGTCGTGACGGGTGGCGGTGGCATCGAGCACATAGGACTCCAGCATGGTATCCCGGGCAATGCCCTGCAGCTCGATACCGGCGCGGGCCAGCACACTCATGTCGTACTTCAGGTTCTGGCCCACCTTGGGGCGGCCGGGGTCTTCCAGCAGCGGGCGCAGTCGCGCCAGTGTGGCCTCCCGGTCCAGTTGCCGGGGCGCGCCGAGGTAATCGTGACCCAGTGGCAGGTAGGCCGCTTCACCGGGCGCGACCGCGAAGGACAGGCCCACCAGATCGGCTTCCATGTAGTTGAGACTGGTGGTTTCCGTATCCACCGCCATTAGGGGAGCGGATTCCAGCTTGTCCATCCAGCGCTCGAGGTCATCCGACGTCAGCAGGATTTCATAGTGACGCTCGGTGGTGCCCTGTTCGGCCAGCTCGGCGCCGGCATCGCTGTCGAGCAGTTCCGCCAACCAGGTCTTGAACTCCAGCTCACGGTAGAGCTCGAGCAGCACTTCGGTATCCGGTGGCGCCAGCGTCAGCTCGTCCGGCGCCACCGGCAGCTCGAGATCCACCTTGATGGTCGCCAGCAGCCGCGACAGCTCCACCTGCTCGCGGTGCTCCTCCAACCTGGCGGCCATCGTCTTGCTGCCCCGGAATTCGAGCTCGGCGACCTTGTCGAGATTGGCATAGATGTCGTCGATACTCCCCAGCCCCTGCAGCAGGGCCAGCGCGGTCTTCTCACCCACACCGGGCATGCCCGGGATGTTGTCCACCTTGTCGCCCACCAGCGCCAGGTAATCGATGATCCGTTCCGGCGGGATGCCGAACTTCGTGCGCACCCCCTCCGGGTCCATGACGGTCTCGGTCATGGTGTTGACCAGGGTGACGTGCTCGCCCACCAGCTGGGCCATGTCCTTGTCGCCGGTGGAAATCACCACCTCCCGGCCCTGATCGCGGGCCTGGCTGGCGAGGGTACCGATGACATCGTCGGCTTCCACGCCATCGATCACCAACAGCGGCAGGCCCATGGCCTTGACGATGCGGTGGATAGGCGCCACCTGCAGCCGCAGGTCGTCGGGCATGGGCGGACGGTGGGCCTTGTAGTCCTCGAACAGTTCGTCGCGAAAGGTCTTGCCCTTGGCGTCGAACACCACCGCAATGTCACTGCCGGGGTAATCCTTCTGCAGGCGGCGCAGCATGCTGATGACACCCTTCACCGCCCCCGAGGGCTGTCCCGAAGAGGTCGTCAGTGGCGGCAGGGCATGGAAGGCGCGATAGAGATAGGAGGAGCCGTCCACCAATACCAGCGGGGGGTGTTGTTCAGTCATAGTCTTTCCGGTCGGAGTCTTACGGGGATCGCCATCAGCGGCTTCCAAGGATACACAATTGTCACCCGCGCGCC
>JBJHAZ010000293.1:0-3295 GCA_050485225.1 Gammaproteobacteria bacterium | reverse complement strand
CCGTTGCCATGGTCACGCCGAGCTGGGTCTTCATCTTGAAGTCCACCTGCACCAGGTTGCGGCCTTCCTCGTCCACCAGCTTGTCGATCACCTCGGCATTCATGACGCTGATGTCGCCGGTAAAGGCCGGCCCGCGATAGGAACAGTTGGAGTGCACGATCTGGCCCCACTCGCCGGCCCAGCCACCGAAGTAGTCGAGAATCCAGGCACCCATCGAGGCACCGTAGCCATAGGCGCGCGGCATGCCGATATGACGCGCCCAGCGGGGGAACAGGTGGCCCCGTGAGGGGCCGACGTAGGCGCCGTCGGTCTGCTCGGGGTTGATCTTCTCGTGCACCGGATCCTGCTCCTTGCCGGCCATTTCCTCGGTGAAGCCCAGAGCCTCCAGATCGAGGTCGGTGCGACGATGTACCCCGCACCAGATGGTGAACAGGTAGGCGCGCCATTCGGTGGTGAAGCTCGCGATGCTGTGGGGTCCGATGATGCGCGTGGGCAGCTGGTCGCCCACCTTCACGTCGTCCCAGTAGCGCTTGCCGTGACCGAGGTCGTGGAGCATCTTGATCCACTCGAACTTCTGGTCCTCGAGCTTCATCAGCTCGTCATCACTCCACTCCGGATCCTCGGCGGCACCCGGTGAACCCGCCTCACGGGCCAGGTCCGCGCGATAGCGGATGGAGGTCGAGCGCTGGGTGGCGATCAGGTCGCCTTCCTGGTTGTAGTACTTGTTGTCGCCACGCTGGAAGCAGGTGGGGCCGGCGAACTTGGTGTCCTTGACCACATAATCGAGCGGCACCCGCTCGTTGGTGATCAGGTCACCACCCTGGATACGCGGGCCGTGAAACCACCACTCGTCGCCACCGAAAATCAGGTGCGAGTTGGGGATGAACCCGACGCAGGCCGGCGCCGTACCGTGGCCGTCGTCACAGGCTACGGGAAACGACTGGGGTGCAATGATGCGGCCGAAACGGCTTTCGGCAGCGAATTCGTCGTCGTAATGCAGCCGGTTGGGGTAGTGCATTGCCTGGGCCCAGCGGCGAATGTCCATGGTCGCCAACGGCTCTTTCAGTCGGCCGGGCTGGATGGGTTTGCCCATGTGATTGTCCAGATCGGAACAATCCAGGATAAGGTCGCTCATGTTGATCTCCGTTGATGGTAGCTGGGGTGTGCCGGGTGGTGCTGTGCGGATGTCACGACTCGGGCATCACCCAGTTGGACTTGAGGCCGAAATCGGACAGGTACTTGGTGGATACCCAGCCGCCGTCGACCACGATGGTCTGGCCGTTGATGAACTCGCCGCCGGGTGAACACAGGAACGCGATGGTGGCCGCCACATCCTCCACGGTGCCGAGCCGGGTGTGCGGCGTCATCTCGTTGTTCATCTTCTGGAAGGCCGGATCTTCATAGCGGCCCTCGGTCATCGGGGTCGGCGTGACGCCCGGCGCGACAGCATTGCAGCGAACACCCTGGGCGCCGTAACGGCAGGCGATGTGCTGCGTCAGGCCGGTCATACCCGCCTTGCACGCGGAATAGGCGCCGCCGTGCATACCGCCGATCAGCGCAAAGGTCGAGGTGACATTGATGATGACCGAACCCTTTTTCATGTGGGGCAGGGTTTCGCGCGCCAGGCGAAAGGGCGCCCGCAGCATCAGGCCGAGCGCGTAATCCAGCGTTTCGTCGTCGGTTTCATGCAGCGGTTTCGGGCGGCCGATCCCGGCGTTGTTGATGAGGGCGCCGATCTCGCCAAAACGCGCCACGGCGGCGTCGACCACCCGCTTCGGTGCGTCGTCCTCGGTGAGATCCGCCGACAGTGTGGCGATCTTGTCGGGGTCATTGATGGCCGCTTCCAGCTCCGCGAGTTTGGTCGCATCCCGGCCCACCCCGAATACGGTATAGCCCAGTTCGACCAGTTTGATGGCGCTGCCAAAGCCGATGCCGCTGCCGGCTCCCGTGATAATTGCACACCCTTTCATGATTGCTCCGCTAACAGTGGTTTTCTGGGTTGAAGTCAGTCCGAATCCCCATGATCGAGGATGCCGGAGTCTCGGGGTTTACTGGCATGTACCCCGTTGTTGGTATCACCCGGCCGAGTCGTCGGCGTGACCGTCCCGCAACCGCTCCTCCAGTTGCGGGAAGGCACCGGGTTTCAGTACTCCGTGCAGGAACAGTCGCAATACCTCGCGCCGCATGCGGGCTGCCATTGCGCTCCGCTCAGTCTCGGTTTTCGCGTGGGCGTTGACCCATTCCGGCCACAGGAAGTAGCCGGCCAGCATCAGTACGGAAAGGACCTCCACGTCGATCCCCTCCTGGCTGAAACCGCTGTCGACCAGCCCCTGCGTGCCTTCCCTGAACTGACGGAAGAAGATGTCGTCGCCGGGGTTGTCCGAGGACAGCACCTCGAACAGCCAGATGCGGCCGAGGGCGGGGTTCTGGACGGCAAAGTCGACCAGTTGGGTCACCACCTCATAGACCGGACGTTCGTCGGTATCTCTGGATTTGCCATCCTTGTCGAGATTGAGGGCGCCGAAGACCCGGTCGGACAGCAGCGTACTGACCGACGCGACCGTAGCCTTGATCAGCTCCTCGCGAGTCTGGAAATGCTGGTAGGCCGTGCCGCGATTGATCCCGGCCAGGTGCGCCACCTTGGAAAGGCTGAGTGCTTCCGGACCGTCCGAGGCAAGTACAGTACGGGCGGCCTCGAGAATCGCCTCGCGGGTGGCGGCAGTCTGGAGTTGTCGGCGCGAGGCCGGCTTGGCTGTATTCATTGAACATCACTGTCGATTATTGTTTTTATTGTGGGCGCAGCGCGGGCCGCTGTCAATGTGAGGGCGTCCGCGCTGCCTGGTCTGGCACTGCCATCCCCAAATCGCCGCCACGAAAGCCGCCACAAAAAAAGGGCCGACGCGCTGAAACGTCGGCCCTTCCTGTATGGTAGCTACGGGCAGACTTGAACTGCCGACCCCAGCATTATGAATGCTGTGCTCTAACCAGCTGAGCTACGTAGCCATGAATTTGCTTTCCGAGGGCCGCGAATTTTGAGCACTTTGCCGTCCGGTGTCAAGCCTTGGGGCTTGCTTTGCGAGGCGTATGGCTCAGGACGCCGGGGACGGTGTCACGCGCAGCACTTCCTCGATGGAGGTGAGGCCCGCCGCCACTTTCAGGGCGCCCGCGAGCCGGAGGGTGCGCATGCCTTCCTTGCAGGCCTGCAGCCTGAGCTGGGCAATGTCGCACTCGGCCAGGATCAGGTCGCGCAGGTTTTCGGTGAGCGGCATGATCTCGTAAAGCCCGACCCGTCCCA
>JBJHAZ010000292.1:0-3323 GCA_050485225.1 Gammaproteobacteria bacterium | reverse complement strand
GTCATTGCTGGTGATCGCCTGGCTGTGGGGCCTGTACCTTTGGGGGCAGCGCCGGGCCGGTGCCGATCGCTGGCGCTTCTGGCTGTTCCAGGTCACGGCTCTGTTGCTCCTGTTTACGGTGCTTGGGCCACTGGATGACTGGGCCGAGGAAAGCAGTGCCGCGCACATGGCCCAGCACATGACGATGATGGTGGTGATTGCGCCCCTGCTGGTGCTGGCGCGACCGCTGCCCCAGTACTTCGCCGCCTGCGGGCCGCGCGGCCGGTCGCTCTGGCAGGCCGGCTTTGCCGTTACCCGCTACCCGATGCTGTGCGCCTGGCTGCACGGTGCGGTGATCTGGTTCTGGCACATTCCGCCGTTCTACATGCTGGCCCTGGAAAACCCCTGGGTGCACTTCTTCGAGCACGCCTGTTTCATCGTCACCGCCCTGTGGTTCTGGTGGGCGGTGCTGCACGGCAGTGCGCGCAGCACACCCTACGCATTGCTGGCGCTGCTGTTCACGCTGATGCACACGGGTTTTCTCGGGGCCTTCCTGACCTTTGCGGGCGAGCCCTGGTACCCCCGCGAGGCGCAGAGCCTCGAGGACCAGCAGCTGGCCGGCCTGCTGATGTGGGTCATGGGCGGTATTCCCTACATCATCGGTGCTTTTTTTGCCGGCATGCGCTGGTATCGCCGCATCGAGCGGGATGTTATCTGACAATCGAACGGGACAGGGGCGGAGCATGAAACGATCGACAAGGCACCTGACAGGTGGTGCCGTTGCCACCCTGTTTGTGGTGATCCTGGCCAACGTTGTGCTGTTCAACGCTCTGCCCAAGCCCGAGCGGCTCACGGTGATGCCGACTCCCGATTTTGTTGTGGGTGACGTCTCCTTCAGGCGCAGCATGGGTGCCTTGTTGCACGCGCCGGTGCTGCCCGGCAACCGGCTGGAGTTGCTGCGCGATGGCCCGGACATTTACGCCGCCATGCTGGAGGCCATTCGCTCGGCCAACCATTCCATCACCTTTGAAACCTACGAATTCTGGGGTGAGGACGCGGCGGGTGCGCTGGCCGACGCGTTCAGTGAGGCGGCTCGATCCGGGGTGCGGGTGCATGTGCTGGTGGATTACGTGGGTTCCGCGCCCGCATCGCCGGACAAGTTCGATGCCATGGTGGACGCCGGGGTGGAGGTGGTGCGCTGGCGGGAGCCCTCCTGGTATCAGATGTCCCGTTTCAATCACCGCACCCACCGCAAGCTGCTGATGATCGATGGTGCGGCGGGGTTCATCGGCGGGGCCAATATCACCGACAACTGGCTGCCGGGCGGCGAGCATCAGTATCGGGACAACCATTTTCGCGTGACCGGACCGGTGGTGGCCAACATGCAGGCGGCCTTTGCCGAGACCTGGCTGGACGCCACCGGGGAGGTGCTGCACGGTGATGACTACTTCCCGCAACTGCACCCGGACGGTGACCTCGCGGTGCAGCTGGTCAAAAGCTCGCCCCGCGAGGGTCGCTACCGCATGCGGGCGATGCTGTTGCTGGCCATGTCCGCCGCTGGCGAGAGCATTACCGCCTCCACCGCGTACTTTTATCCGGATGCCATGTTCCTCGATGCGATGATCGAGGCGGTGGAGCGGGGTGTCAGGGTTCGGGTCCTGATGCCCGGCAACACCATCGACAAGGGCTTCGTCCGGCACGCATCGATCAACCGGTGGCGACCGGCGCTGGAAGCCGGCGTGGAGCTGTACGAGTACAAGGCCTCCATGTACCACTCCAAACTGGTTGCCATCGATGACCAGTGGGCCACGCTGGGATCGACGAATCTCGACAACCGGTCATTTCGGATCAACGATGAGGCGAACCTGAACATCTACGACGAGGACTTCGCACGTTCCGTCCGCGAGCTGATCGAAGAGGATCTGGATGAAGCGAGGCGGTACACGCTGGAGCACTGGGAGCAGAGGCCCCGGTGGCAGCGGGTGGCCGGGGGGATTGCCAGCCTGCTGGGTGCCCACTTCTGAGCAGCCGGCACCGGCATTGCCGGTGCCGACATAACAGTGCCGGGGTATACCGGTCGAAAGGGGGTTGCGGACCGGGCGAGGCCCGATCCGTTGCTGGTTGCCCGGTGGGATCAGGGAGGCGGGCGGCGACCGGTCACGAAGAAGATCAGTGACACGATAAGACCGATCACGAACAGGATCCATGCGATCGAGGTGGCTGTACCGGCGATACCGCTGAGACCGAGAACGCCGGCGATGATGGCGATGATCAGGAAGGTAATGGCCCATGAAAACATCGGTTGTCTCCTTGCTTGAGTGAAGGTGTACCCTTTCCGCCTGTTTTCTTGTGTCTTAATGTGCTGAGTGCCCGGGGCGGGGTTATCTCCTGTTGGCAAGGGCAAGAATGGCGCCGAGCACCAGACTGACGGCACCGGAGATCCAGTAGATCATGGTGTTGTCGGTGTACTCGCCGGTGATGGCTTCGGAAATCTGGTCATCCAGTCCCTGCGAGGACTGGTAGCCGAGGTAGAGCAATACCACGCCGATAATCAGCAGGGCGATACCGACCATTTTGGCAGTTGTCATGATATTCCTTTCCTTGTCGTTGTTCTTTCCTGTGTCCTGCCATTCAAGCTAGTCGGGGTTGAGGGATTGGTCAACCCTATGAGTTGTGAGTGATTTTCTGCTCGGTCACGGTTCGTCCCCGGCGGGGACGTCGACATCGGCCGCGGTTGCGGCGGTCGATCCGGGGGTAAAACTCTCCAGGCTCCGGCGCAGCAGGGTTTCCCTTTCGCCCAGCAATTTGAACACACCGTCGATTGCGTGGTCTGTTACATAGCTCGCCAGATCCACGGGCGGCGCCGGCTGCGGTTCGCCACCCAATGTGATCTGGCCAAGGGCCGCAGCGGGGTGCGCTTCCAGCAGGTCGGCGTAGAGCCGGTTGGCCTCCGTATCCGCGAGCGAGCCGGCCACCGACGGCAGCAGCGCCTCGCGCAGAGCCGTCTCGGTGTTTTCGCGCAGAAAGTCGGTGACGGCGCCGGGCTCACCGCTGAAGAGCCGTTGGGCGTCGCTGGGGGTGATGCCCGCGATGGCCTGGCGCAGGATCGGGCTCGCGCCGGGGATGGCCTGCTCGGCCGCCTGGTTGAGCAGCACTTCAAGCAGGGCAGCCTCCGGATTCCGGGTCAGCTCACCGGCAATGCCGGCGATGCCGGCAACCACCCCCAGAGGCGGCGGCAACAGGATGCGAACCCGTGGGTCGGACAGAAATCCACCGGCACTGGACAGATGCGCGAGCAGGTTCACCGAGCTCTTGTCCAGTTCCCGCAGAAGATAACTGGCCAG
>JBJHAZ010000291.1:0-3365 GCA_050485225.1 Gammaproteobacteria bacterium | reverse complement strand
CCGGCCTGGGAACCAGGGTGCCCTCGGGCAACTGCCAGATCTCTTCGGCGAAAGCCCGGTGTTCGGCGTTGGTGATGAGCATGTCGGCGGGCAGGCGGTGGGCAAAGGTGCCCACCTCGCGGGCCGTGCCGCAGGCCGAGGGCTGGCCGGTCAGCGAGAAGGGGCTGTTGCCCGGCTCGGAAATCTTGCCGGTCAGCAGGTGCAAATTGTAGAGGAGGTTGTTGCACCAGACACCGCGCACATGCTGGTTGAAGCCCATGGTCCAGAAGGACATGACGCGGATGTTCGGGTCGGCGTAGAGTTCGGCCAGCTTGCGCAGCCGGTTGGCCGGCACACCCGTCTCCCGGCTGGCGCGCTCCAGCGTGTAGGGCTTCACGAACTCGGCGTAGGTGTCGAAGTCGATATCGTGCCACTGGTTGGCCCGGTCCGCATTGGCGGCCGCCTGCTGGCGGGGATCTTCCGGTCGCAGCCCGTAGCCGATGTCCGTTACCCCCTGGGCAAAACGGGTGTGGTTGTCGACGAATTCGCGGTTGACGGCGCCGGTTTCGATGAGGTGGTTGGCGATGTAGTTGAGGATGATCAGATCGCTCTGCGGCTTGAAGATCATCGGCACATCGGCCAGCTCGAAGCTGCGATGCTCGTAGGTGGACATGACCGCCACCTGGACATGGGGCGCGTGGATGCGCCGCTCGGCGATGCGCGACCAGAGTACCGGGTGCATCTCGGCCATGTTGGCACCCCAGAGGACAAAGGCGTCGGCGTACTCGATGTCGTCGTAGCAACCCGGCGGTTCGTCCATGCCGAAGGTGCGCATGAAGCCCATCACCGCGGAGGCCATGCAGTGACGCGCATTGGGATCAATGTTGTTGGAACGGAAGCCGGCCTTGAACAGCTTGTTGGCGGCGTAGCCTTCCCAGATGGTCCACTGGCCGGAGCCGAACATGGCCACGCTTTCCGGGCCGTGCTCGCGGATCGCGGTGCGGAACTTGTCGGCCATGATGTCGAAGGCGGTCTCCCAGCTCACCGGCGTGAACTCGCCCTCCTTGTGAAAGCGACCGTCCTTCATGCGCAGCAGCGGGCGGGTCAGCCGATCCTCGCCGTAGAGGATTTTCGGCAGGTTGTAGCCCTTGACGCAGTTGAGACCCCGGTTGACCTCGTTGCGCTCGTCGGCGCGGCTGGCGACCACCCGGCCATCTCGGGTGGCGACCTCCACGCCGCAGCCGACACCGCAAAAGCGGCAGGGCGCCTTGCTCCATGTGGCGCCCCGGGTGTCGGGCTCCTCGCCATCCGAGGCCAGTATCTGGCCGAAGGCCGTGGGCAGGGCACCGCTGGCGGCGACGGCGGCCGTGCCAAGCTGGGCCTTGTTGAATTGTCGGCGGGTGATTTTCATGCCGTTGGTCCTGTCGAGGCTTGAGGTCTGGCGGGGTGCCATGATGACCTCCGCCTGCAGAATTGGAAGTAGGTGCGACCGATCAGATGCCCGGTGGCCCTGTGAGCATGTGAACCAGCCAGACCGCCATGCCATAGCCACCCACGGCGAATACGGTCAGGAGCGGGAAAAAAACCACGACGAGGAAAAGAAAAAGCCACCACTCCCGGCGTTTCTCGAGGGGATCGGTGTCTGCTGACGGGGAGTCATCGATGGACATCGGACTGCGTCCTCCCTGATTTTATGGTTGCGACCCGGGGCGCCGGTCCGGCGCAGCTCGCTTTGCCGGAACCGGGTGCAGGTTCATACCAGAGTAGCAGACCTCCACAGGGGCGCATTGCCCGAGGTCAACCATCGGGTCATGGATCGGGAGGTGCGGCAAAGGCCGGCTATCGGATGCGCCCGCGTGCGGCAGGGGCAAAGCCCAGCCACAGAATCGACCCGAACACCAGCGCGCCACCCAACAGTTGAATACTGCCGAGAGCCTGGCCGAGGATCAGGTAACCCAGCAGCAGGGAGGCGACGGTTTCGAAATTCATCACCGGCGCATTGCGCGGCATGTTGAGCCGGGGCACCAGCACGAACACCAGTGTGGAAGCGACGCCGTAACACACCATCAGTACCCCCAGCCCGATCCATCCCTGGCCGGATTGGGGCATGGACAGGGTGCCCGGCAACAGGCCGAAGCCGGCACCGAGTACCAGCACCGCCATGATGATCATCATGGTGAAGGCGCTGCGCACCGCACCGTTCATGCCCGAAAGCCGGTTCTCGGTGACCCAGATCGCCACCGCAAAGAACATCGCCGCCGACAGCGCAAGGCCGACGCCGGGCAGCCACTGGGGCCCCAGGGTGGATGGGGCTTCGAGCCACGCCGGCGCATCCAGCACGAGCACCATGCCCACCAGGATGATGGACATGACAATCACCATGCCACGGCTGGGTCGACTGCCACCGAGTATCCAGGTCAACAGGGCCAGCAGGATGGGCCAGGTATTCATCAGCAACAGGGCGACGGCCACCGGTATGCGCGCCACCGCAGAGTACAGCGACAGGCTCTGGCCACCCACCATCAGGCCCAGCAGCAATATCCAGCGCCATTTACCCGGGGCAACGGCCAGCCGTTGGCGCTGCCACAACACCAAGGCCAGCATCAATGTGGTGGCGAACAGGCTGCGCACCATGACCGCGAGAGGCACGCCAACGCCGTCATCAAAGGCCAGCCGGGCACCGATGTGGTTGGCGGCGAACAGGGTGCTGGTCATCAGCAGCAGGGCGACCGCCCAAGTCTGTGGCAAAAGGGTATCTGCCGCGTTGGCAGCGGTGGTATCAGGTTTCACGGACAGGGTTCCGGCAGATTATTCGATGATGCGGCGCTCGACCAGTACGGCGGAGTTGCGGGGTACCAGCGAACGACCCCGGGCGTCGAGATGCACCTTGGTGAAGGCCGCGCCGAACAGCAGGATCAGCGACGAGTAATAGACCCACAGCAGGATCAGCACCACGGACCCGGCAGCGCCGTAGGCCGATGCGGTCGCGGTGTAGCCCAGGTAGGCGGCAATGGCATAGCGACCCAGCGAAAACAGGATGGAGGTGACCACCGCACCGGCCAGTACATCCTTCCACGACAGAATGACGTCCGGCAGCACCTTGAAAATGGTGGCAAACAGCAGGGTCACCAGCGCCAGCGCCAGGAGCGACTCGGCACTTTCGGCGAGAAACGGGCTGACCGGCACATACTGGTCGGTGTAGTACAGAAAGGCCCGCAAGGCGACCCCTAGCAGCAGGGATACCAGCAGCACGAACCCTATGGCCAGCACGATGGTGAGCGAGAAGAACCGGCTCATCAGGAACGCCAGGATGCTGTTGCGACGGGGGTGGGCGGCCACGCCCCAGATGGTGTTGAGGGAATACTGCATCTGGGCGAATACCGTGG
>JBJHAZ010000290.1:0-3368 GCA_050485225.1 Gammaproteobacteria bacterium | reverse complement strand
CTCCGCCGGGATTCCCCCGCCGGTATCCGCCACGGTCAACTGGATGTACTCGCCGGGCGCCAGGTCACCGGTCATCTGCGCACCCTCGCCACCGCAGGACACCTGGGCCGTCTGAATGGTCAGCACGCCGCCGGCGGGCATGGCATCGCGGGCGTTGAGGCAGAGGTTGAGCAGGCTGCTCTCAAGCTGGGTGGGGTCCACCAGCGCCGGCGACATGGGTTGCTGATGCTCGATACGCATCTCGATGTGCTGCCCCAGCGAACGTTGCAGCAAGGGCACCATCTCGTCCACCAGCTCGGCCACGGCCACCACCCGCGGCTCCAGCGGCTGGCGGCGGGCAAAGGCCAGCAACCGCTGGGTCAGTTCCGACCCGCGCTGGGCGGCGGTTTCCACCATATGGGCGAGCTGCTGCATGCGGGGCCGGTCGTCGAGCTCCTCGCCCAACAGCTCGGCATTGCCCAGTATGACCGTCAACAGGTTGTTGAAGTCGTGGGCAATGCCTCCGGTGAGCTGACCCAGGGATTCCATGCGCTGCGAGGCGCGCAACTGGCGCTCCAGTTCAAGCTGATCGGTGATGTCACGGATCACGCCGAAAAGACGCCAGGGGCGGCCCTCGTCATCGCGAATCAGGAAGGCGCGGTCACTGACCCAGCGCACCTCGCCATCGGCGCGCACGATGCGATAGCGCAGCCCCTCGGCGGGCAGCGCCCAGTCCTCATGGGACCTGGCCACCGAGGCCTCGATACGCTCGCGATCGTCCGGGTGCACCAGATGGTTCCAGTGCTCGGGCACCTCGTCGTAACCGGCCATCGGGTAACCCGACAATGCCTCGAACCGCGGGCTCAGGTAGATGAGCTGGGCGGTGGCGATGTCCTCCATCCAGAACACATCGTCCATGGCCTCGTTCATCTGGCGGAAGCGCTCCTCGCTCTCGCGCAGCGCCGCCTCCTGCCGATAGACCTGGATCGCCAGCGAAGCCAGGTGCGCAATCCGATCGCCCAGCAGCAGCTCGTCCTCGCCGGGGTCGCGGGGAGCGTGGTAGTAGACGGCAAAGGAGCCCAGCACCTTGCCCGCGCCGTCGAACAGCGGAGTGGACCAGCAGGCGCGCAGCCCGGCGGCCAGCGCCACGTCGCGATAGTCGCGCCACAGGGGGTCGCTGGCAATGTCGGCGACCACCACCCGCTCGCGACGGTACATGGCGGTGCCGCAACTACCCGCATAGGGCCCGATAGGCACGCCCTCGGTCGCGGCCAGATAGTCTTGCGGCAGCCGGGGCGCCGAGCCGAGTCGGATACGGGTGCCGTCCTCGTCGAGCAGCAGGACCGACGCCACCGCGTCGGGCAGGATGCCGTCGAAACCGAGCACCAGTTCATCGAGCACCCGCGACAGGCTCAGGTTGCCGTGAATCATCGACAGCACCCGGGCCTGCAGCTCGTTGCAACGAAAGTTGCGATTCTCGACGGTGACATCCCGCAGAGACACGGCGGTGCCGTCCTCGTGGCGGAAGCAGCGCAGTTCGCACCAACAGCCGGATCCGGGCAGGTAGACGAGGTCCGCCGTCGGTGGGCCTGCATCATGGCGCAGCCCGGCCATGGCCTCGGAGACCTGCTGCCGGGCCTGCTCCGGCAGCAGCCGGCCAAACTCGCGCCCCACCACGCCCGGCGATGTCAGGCCCAGCATCGCGGCGGCGCGCTCGTTGCTGTACACAACGCAGCCGAGGTCGTCCAGCACGAGGTAGCCGTCCACGATGCAGCCGAGGGTGCTGGCGAGCCGACGGCTCTGTTCCTGCGCCTCGTCCTCCAGCAGCTTCTGCTCGTGGATGTCCATGGTGGAGCCGTACCAGCGCACCACGTTGCCGTCCTCGTCACGGATAGCCTCGACCCGCGTGTAGGTCCACCGGTATTCACCGCTGTGGTGAATCAGGCGGAATCGCTGGGAGAAGTTTTCGCCGGACGCGATACAGCGCGCCCACTGGGCGTAGGTGCCCTGCAGGTCGTCGGGGTGAATGGTGTCGAAGAGTGCGCCCTGATCGCCGAAATCCCCCTCGAAAGCGGTGAACTCGAGCAGCGCCTTGTTGAGGAAGAACAGCTCACCGTCCGGATTGGCCATCCACACCAGGATGGGCAGCGCGTCCGCCAGCCGTTCCAGCTCTTCCAGGTCACCCATGCAGTCTCCCTCAAAGCCGGCCCACCGGCCGGCTGTCGATGTACAAGACACTCATTATGGGCCCTTGACCGTCTCTCTCCCAACAGCGCTGCGCCGGAATGATCCGGCAAGCTGACGAACGTCAATTGGTTTAGACTGGGGCGAGCATAACCACAACACCGATCCCTATCCGCGATGACCCACCGAACCGACCTGCTCAGCCTGTTGCGCCACTACGCCGCCAGCGACGACAACCAGCCGTGGCTGGCCGCCACGGTAGTCACCAAGCATAGCTCCAGTTACCGTAAACCCGGCGCGATGATGCTGGTCGATCCACTCGGGCGAGCCTTGGGCCTGATCAGCGGCGGCTGCCTGGAAGCCGACATCGTGCTGCAGGGCAAGAAGGTGCTGTTCGATGGCCAGGCGCGTCATCTGGTGTATGACAGTACCGAGGACGGCAACATGGCCGCCGAGCTGGGGCTGGGCTGCAATGGGCGCGTCGGCGTGCTGATCCAGTCCCTGACCCCGCCCTTGCGCGACCTGCTGCTGGTCCTGCGCCAGCGGCTCGAACAGGGGCTCGACAGCCACCTGCTGCACTGCTTCGCCAGCCCGCGCAGCAGCGACCTCAATACCCTGATTCTGCTGGACGAGCGGCTGCAGCCGCTGCAGTCGGGCGGCGATGTACCGCTGCCGACACTGGATCGGCAGACACTGGACCGTCAGACACCGCTGCGCCACTCGGTGCTGACGGCGGACGACCGACACTGGTCCCTGACCGTACAGCGGGCGCCGGTCAACCTGTGGGTCATCGGTGGCGGCGTCGACGCCGAGCCGGTGGTCACCATGGCCGCCATGCTCGGCTGGCGGGTCACCGTGGTGGACCACCGCAGTGCCTACGGGCGCGAACAGCGCTTTGCCGATGCCGAGCGCATCCTGCGCACCACGGCCGAGGAGTACAGCGACCCCATCGACGCCGATGCCGTCGTCCTCATGAGCCACAACCTGGCGATGGACGCCGCCTGGCTGGCCCACTGCCGCCGGGCCTCGCGACTGGGCTATGCCGGCCTGCTCGGCCCGCCCGATCGGAGGGACGAGGTCATTGCCCTCAGCGGACTGGACCCGGCTGCGCCCCTGCACTGCCCGCTGCACGGCCCCATGGGCTTCGACATCGGCGGCGAAGGGCCCGAGTCCATCGCCCTGTCCGTGCTGGCCCAGTGCCACCA
>JBJHAZ010000289.1:0-3394 GCA_050485225.1 Gammaproteobacteria bacterium | reverse complement strand
GTACGGCATGATCGAGCACCGCGACCTGATCGAATCTCTGGCGGTGGCGGAAAAGTGGCTGCCGACCCACCCCAATAACCCGGTGCTGCTGCTGACACTCGGCAGGCTGTGCATGCGTGCCGAGCTGTGGGGCAAGGCGCGCGATTATCTGAGCGCGGCCGAAAAGCTGGGTGGTGACTCGGCGGTGTTTGCGGAGCTGGCGGCCCTGTCGGCCCACCTCGGCGAAACCGAGCGCAGCGCTCATTACTACCGGCTCGGGCTGGAGGCCCGTGGTGGCGAGGCGTCTCCGGAGGCCTTGCGTTCGGTCTGATACGTCCCCGGTCGGCCGCGGCGGGCCACTCTGATCGGGTATTGATCAGAGTGGCCGGAACATGCCCGGATCGATCTCCCTGAGCTCCGGCTGTCCGGCCTCCTGCAGTCGCTCTTCCCGCCGCATGGCACTCAGCGAGTGCCATTGCAGGATGCTGCGGTAGTGGCGAATGTTCTCCACATAATGCACCGGCTCCCGGCCGCGGGCGTAGCCGAAGCGAACGGTCGAGTAGTAGGCCCGCTTTTCCAGCAGGGGCAGGTGTTGCTTGACGTCCTCCCAGCGGTCCGGATTGCCGCCGTGGCGCTCGGTCAGCACCCGTGCATCCTCCAGGTGGCCGTAGCCCACGTTGTAGGCGGCAAGTGCAAACCACGTGCGATCCGGTTCCTCGATACGCTCGGGGATACGCTGGTAGGTATTGAGGAAGTACTGGGCGCCGCCGACGATGCTCTGGGTCGGGTCGCGCCGGTTGGATACGTTCACCTCGCTGGCCGCCGCGCGCGTCAGCATCATCATGCCCACCACGCCGGTGGGGGAGACGGCATTCGGGTTCCAGTGGGACTCCTGGTAGGCAATGGCGGCGAGCAGGTGCCAGTCCAGCCCCAGTTCGTCGGCAATCTCGTGGAACAGGTCGCGGTACTCGGGCAGTCGCGTGTCGATGCGATGCATGAACACCCGCGAGCCGTAGGCGGAAAACTGTTCCGAATGGCCGTGGAACTGCTCTTCCAACCGTGCCAGCGCGCCGCTGTCGCGAAACTCCTCGAGGAAGCGGTTGGCCGCCCTGCGCAGGGAGTCGTCACGACGACGGGGAAACGCCCAGGCAAGCGGCTGGGGTTCGGACAGGTCGAAGGCCTCGCGGGCATTGGGGAACAGGCTGCGATTGATCAGGTAGTCGTCCGAGTCGACCACCGCGTACTCGGCCTCGCCGGAGTGGACCATTTCCATGAGCTCGAGCATTTCCACCGCAGCGTGTTCGCGCCAGCGCAAATTGGGGTAAAGGTCGCGCAGCTCCTCCAGTCGCTCCACGTGGGCGCTGCCGGCTATGGCCACCAGATCGCCGTCGGTGATGTCGGCAATGGATTGTGGGCGGCGGGTACCCGCCCGGTAGATGACCTTCTGGGTCACTTCCGAGTAGGGCTCCGAGAACATGGTCCGCGCCTGTCGCCGGGGGGTCACGGTCAGCCCGGCGGCGGCAAAGTGGCCCTTGGGGCTGCCCACGGAGGCGAGGATACCGGTGACGTTGTCCATCAGCGTGACCTCCAGCTCCACGCCGAGGTGATCGGCAAAGGCCCGGGCCAGCAGGTACTCGAACCCGGTGGGTCCGCGTGCGTTCTCGTAGTAGGTGGTGGGGCCGACCACCGTGATGACCCGCAGCACACCCTTGTCCAGGACCCGGTCCAGCTCCGTCATGGCCTTGCTGGAACTCAGCGCAACGCCCAACAGGGTGACGGAGGTCAGCAGGATCAGACGGCGGGTTGTCCGATGGAGGTGATAGAGAGGTCCGCGCATTCAGTTCGGTCGTGGTTGCGGCAGCGCCTAGAGTATGGCCTGTCCCGGTTCTGTGCAAGTCGGCCGGTTCGTCCGCCGGTTGTGACGGCCCGAGTCGTAATCCGGTACAATCGCGCCGTTTTCGCCCTTAGCCACGAGATGTTCCCATGCTGATTGTCCGCGGAGCCCCGGCCCTGTCTCCCTTTCGTCGGGAAAAGCTGTCTGCCAGGTTGCAAGCCCTGTTTCCGGCCGTCAAGGCGGTCTATGCCGAGTTCAGTCATTTCGTGGCGCTGGCCGAGGACCTGTCCGAGGAGCAGCGCACCGTCCTGAATGCTTTGCTCAGCTATGGCCCCCGCATCGATGAGGAGACGCCGCGCGGCAAGCTGTTCCTGGTGGTGCCGCGACCCGGCACCCTCTCACCCTGGTCGAGCAAGGCTACCGACATCGCCCGCAACTGTGGCCTGACCTCGGTCGAGCGCATCGAGCGCGGCGTCGCCTATTACGTGGATCTCCACGGCGAGTGGGATGCTCACCACGCTGAGCAGGTCGCCGCCGAGCTGCACGATCGTATGGTCGAGACGGTGCTGGACGACTTTGCCGACGCCGCCCGCCTGTTCAGCCACGACACCCCGCGTCCGTTCGGCACTGTCGACATCCTCGGTGGTGGCCGAGTGGCGCTGGAGCGCGCCAACACCACACTGGGGCTCGCGCTGGCCGATGACGAGATCGACTACCTGGTGGAGAGTTTCACCGGACTGGGCCGCAATCCCAGCGATGTGGAGCTGATGATGTTCGCCCAGGCGAACTCCGAGCATTGCCGGCACAAGATCTTCAATGCCAGCTGGACCCTCGATGGTGAAGCCCGTACCGAATCGCTGTTCGGCATGATCCGCAATACCTACAAGCAGGGCGGCCAGAATGTACTGTCCGCGTATTCGGACAATGCCGCGGTGGTCAAGGGCTCGGTAGGCGGGCGCTTCTATCCCGATCCCGATACCGGCGAATACGGCTACAGCCAGGAGCCGGTGCACCTGCTGATGAAGGTGGAGACCCACAACCACCCGACCGCCATTGCGCCGTTCTCCGGCGCCGGTACCGGCGCCGGTGGCGAGATCCGCGACGAGGGCGCCGTGGGGCGTGGCTCCAAGCCCAAGGTGGGCCTGACCGGGTTCACCGTCTCCAACCTGCGCATTCCGGGTTACGAGCAACCGTGGGAAGACCAGTACGGCAAACCGGAGCGCATTGTCTCGGCCCTCGACATCATGATCGAGGGGCCCATCGGCAGCGCGGCCTTCAACAACGAGTTCGGCAGGCCCAACCTCAACGGGTATTTTCGCAGCTTCGAGATGGATTTCGACGGTGAGCGGCGCGGTTACCACAAGCCCGTGATGATTGCCGGGGGCTACGGCAATATCCGCGAGGACCATGTGGAGAAGCACCCCTTTGCCCCCGGCTCGAAGCTGATCGTGCTCGGCGGCCCGGCGATGCTGATCGGCCTGGGCGGTGGCGCCGCCTCGTCCATGACCTCCGGCAGCAGCAGCGCCGATCTGGATTTTGCCTCGGTCCAGCGCCAGAACCCCGAGATCGAACGCCGCTGCC
>JBJHAZ010000288.1:0-3405 GCA_050485225.1 Gammaproteobacteria bacterium | reverse complement strand
ATTGGTGATCGAATCCTGTGCGCTGACCGGCGCCCCGGGGGCGGCACTGGCGGATGGCGGTGCCGCCCCATCAGACGGAGTCGCCGCCTGCACGGCCGGGATCGGCGCCAGCGCCATGGGGAAAGAACGGGTGATGGGTGGATAACAAACGCTATCCTGCTTGCAGCCCTGGTAGCGCACCTGCAACTCAAATTCGCCCGGCCTGGCGCCGGCGCGGCTGAGCGGCACGAGGATCTCGACCGATTCCCGGTGCACGGCCACGGTACCGAACTCCAGATCGTCCTCAATTTCACCCGGCGGTATTTCGAGTTCGCCTACCGCCACCGCATCGGAGTCGGTGCTGACATCAAACTGATCGCGGTACAGGTAATAACCCTCGGCAATGTCCCAGTGCAATCGCAACTCGGCCGGGTTGCTGTCATCAACGCTCAGCACGAAGGCCTGATCGGGATGCAGGATCTCGTCGCCACTCCCCGAGCCGCCGAACAGCTCGCCCAGCCGTTCGCCGATACCACCGCCCGCTGCGACGGGCAGGGCCACCAGCAATAACCCCGCTGGCAAAAACCGGAGAGCCGGGAAAACACGTATCATGAACTTCACCGCGGGATTTGGATGGTCGATTGTTCCAGCCAGGCCAGGTATTGTGGCAGACCGCCGGTAATCGGCAGCGAGATGATTTCCGGCAATTCGTACGGATGGTAGGCTCTTATAACCTGTTCTACCGCATCGTACTTGTTGGCAGCGGTTTTAATGAACAACAAGTACTCCTCCTCCTGCTCGATGGTGTTTTTCCAGCGAAATACCGAGTGCACCTTGGGCAGGATATTGACGCAGGCAGCTGCGTTGGTCTCGACCAGTTCGTTGGCGAGTTTCTTGGCGGTAATGCTGCCGGGGCTGGTGGTCAGGACGAGTATGTATTGGGCTGCTTCGGTCATGGATCATGGCTTACCGGGAACCGGGGGATGCACATTCTAGCCAAGAGATTACCATTAAGACATGCCGACCACCGATAAATCCGTTACCACCGTCCAGATTGTATGAAAAATTCATGATTCGCCCCTCCGCCCTGGTATTTCTCGCCTTCATTCTGGTGCCGCTGATCGAAATCGGCCTGTTTATCGAAATCGGCGGCTACCTCGGCGCCCTGCCGACCATCGGCCTGGTCATATTGACCGCGGTGCTCGGGGTATCGTTGCTTCGCCTGCAGGGTTTCGTCACCCTGGGCCGGGTACGGCAAAAGCTCGATCGGGGCGAACTGCCGGCCATGGATCTTGCCGAAGGCCTGATTCTTCTGATTGCCGCCGTACTGTTGCTGACACCAGGCTTTTTTACCGATCTGATTGGTTTCCTGTGCCTGGTACCGGCGTTACGCCGGCCGGTCGCCATTTACATACTCAAATTCCTGGTCATACACAGAAACCGCCCGCCCCGGGGGCCGGGTCACGGCGAGATTATCGAGGGCGAAGTCATCACGGAGCATGAATCCGGCCAGGTTGATAAGCAGCGGTTGAAACCACGCGGCGGCCAAAACTATAATTAGCACTCATATATTCTGAGTGCTAACAATAAACCCGCCAACGCCGCCGAGGCGGCGTCCAGTTTGAAGAGGATTAATCATGAATATTCGTCCGCTGCATGATCGCATCATTCTGAAACGCACCGAGCAGGAAACCACCTCAGCCGGTGGCATCGTCATTCCGGACAGCGCCGCCGAGAAGCCGATCAAGGGCGAGGTCATCGCCGTCGGCAACGGCAAGCTGCTCGACAACGGCGAACGTCGTGCCCCGGATCTGAAGCCGGGCGACAAGGTCCTGTTCGGCAAGTACTCCGGCACCGAGGTCAAGGTCGACGGCGAAGAATACCTGGTGCTGCGTGAAGAAGACATCATGGCGGTGCTTGAGGGCTAATCCGGTCCCGCCGCTGACATCCATACGAAATCCAAGCAAATACCCCGAGGAATTGCCGTTATGAGCGCAAAAGAAATCAAATTCAGTGATGAAGCCCGCCAGCGCATGCTGAAAGGCGTCAACACCTTGGCCAACGCCGTGAAAGTCACCCTGGGCCCGAAGGGCCGCAACGTGGTACTGGAGAAGAGCTTCGGCGCCCCGACCGTGACCAAGGACGGCGTCTCCGTCGCCAAGGAAATCGAACTGAAAGACAAGTTCGAGAACATGGGCGCGCAGATGGTCAAGGAGGTGGCTTCCAAGACCTCCGACGTCGCCGGCGACGGCACCACCACCGCCACCGTCCTGGCCCAGGCCATGTTCGCCGAGGGCATGAAGACCGTCGCCGCCGGCATGAGCCCGATGGACGTCAAGCGCGGCATGGATAAGGCCGTACGCGCCGTCGTCGACGAACTGCAGAAGCTGTCCAAGCCGTGCACCGATTCCAAGGCGATTGCCCAGGTGGGTTCCATCTCGGCCAACTCGGACCATGACATCGGCCAGATCATTGCCGATGCCATGGACAAGGTGGGCAAGGAAGGCGTGATCACGGTGGAAGAGGGCTCGACGCTGGAGAACGAGCTGGACGTGGTGGAAGGCATGCAGTTTGACCGCGGGTACCTGTCGCCGTACTTCATCAACAACCAGCAGTCGATGAGCGCGGAGCTCGAGAACCCCTACATCCTGCTGTGCGACAAGAAGATCTCCAACATCCGCGAACTGCTGCCGATCCTGGAAGCCGTCGCCAAGTCCGGCAAGCCGCTGATGATCATCTCCGAAGATGTGGAAGGCGAGGCGCTGGCGACACTGGTGGTGAACACGCTGCGCGGCATCGTCAAGGTAGTGGCCGTGAAGGCGCCCGGTTTCGGCGACCGCCGCAAGGCCATGCTGCAGGATATCGCCGTGCTGACCGGCGGCAACGTCATTGCCGAGGAAGTCGGTCTGACGCTGGAGAAGGCGCAGCTGGACGACCTGGGGACGGCGAAGAAGGTGCAGGTGACCAAGGACGACACCACCATCATCGACGGGGCCGGTAACGCCAGGGACATCGAGGCCCGGGTGAACCAGATCCGCCAGCAGATCGAGGACTCCACGTCCGACTACGACAAGGAGAAGCTGCAGGAGCGGGTGGCGAAGCTGTCCGGCGGCGTGGCGGTGATCAAGGTGGGTGCCGCGACCGAAGTCGAGATGAAGGAGAAGAAGGCGCGTGTCGAGGATGCCCTGCATGCCACCCGCGCCGCGGTCGAGGAAGGCGTGGTCCCGGGCGGTGGCGTGGCCCTGCTGCGTGCCCTGTCGGCACTTGAGAAACTGACCGGTGATAACGATGAGCAAAACGCCGGTATCGCTATCGTCCGCCGCGCCATCGAGGAGCCGCTGCGCCAGATCGTGAAGAACGCGGGCGGCGAGCCGTCGGTGGTCGTGAATCAGGTGCGGGAAGCCAAGGGCTCGCAGGGTTACGACG
>JBJHAZ010000287.1:0-3407 GCA_050485225.1 Gammaproteobacteria bacterium | reverse complement strand
GTAACCGGTCATTTTAAGGAGGGGTTGCGGGCCATCCACAAGTCTGATCGCAAGGGATTGTCCGCGAACTTCTCTTTCCACAGCCTTGGCGTAAGATCAGCTACCTCCCTGGCCGGGTGAATGTTGATCCTGAGCAGGACGTCGGTGAGGTAGGTGTACGGGTCGATGCCGTGCAAGCGACAGGTGGCGATCAGACTCTGGATGAGTCCCACATGCTCGGCACCGATCTCGGTCCAACAAAAGAGCCAATTCTTCCTGCCCATCGGTATCACGCGAAGGCTGCGCTCGACATGATTGGTGTCCAGGGGTACCTCTGGATCTTCCAGGAACACCCGCAACTCGGCTTGCCGATTCAGTACATACCCCAACGCCCGAGTGAAGGGGTCCTTCGGCAAGCGACCGGGTTGTCGCAGCTGGTCTTCACACCAGGCAAAAAAACGATCCACCACCGGCTTGCTGTGGGTCAGTCGGTGCTGATGTTTTTTGTCCCCCGCCAGTTTCCGCTCGCGAACCTCGTCTTCAATCCGGTAGAGGGTGCCGATCTGCGCCAGGGCGTCGGCCACCCGATCCGGTTCGCTGGCCTCGGCCTCGACAAAGTAGCGGCGACTGTGAACCCAGCACTGAGCGTGGGTCGCCTGGTCGTTACCCTTTGCATAGCGAGCATAGGCCGCGTAGCCATCGGTCAGCAGGACACCGTTGAAGCGCTTCTTCAGAGTGTTCTCGATGTGCTGCCGTCCTCGGCTGGTGGACCAGGTGAACACGACTTCATCCCGATCGCCATAGACTGGCCAGAACCAGCCCTGCTTCAGCTTGCCCTGTCCGGCCCGACCCGCCTTGATCGGGGTTTCATCCATCGCGAGGACATGACTCTCCAGCACACTGTCCAGCTGGGCCGCCACGACGGGGCGCAATAGGTCGATGCTGCGCTTGACCAGGTTAGTCAGTGTCGCTCGGCTCAGGGTGATACCGGCATCCGTCAGTTGCTGGTGCTGGCGATACAGGGGCAGGTGATAGAGGAACTTGTCCACCAGGAGCCCCGCCAGGAAGCTGACATCGGCCACACTGCGATCCAGCACGTTGAACGGGGCGGGACAGGGCTCTGGGGCGTCATTGCCTTTGCGTTTGACGACCGGGCGGTCATAGCGGGTGATCACATAGCTGGCCTGGGTCTTGGCCAGCCGGAAGGTGCTCTTGGTACCAACGATCTCGTAGTCGTCGGCGTCTTTCCCGTCGAGTTCCGGGGCGGTGAGGGTAATCACTTCCACCGGCACGTCGGGACCAAAGCGCAGACCGCTGTCGTTGACACAATCCTCGCCCCGTACCTTCTTCGCCTTGCCGCGCTCGTAGGTGACGGTGGTGGTGGACTCGCCTTCAGCCTCGGCAGGTTCTGCCGGTTCGCCCAGCAGGCTGTTCTGGTAGGGATTGTCGATCAGCCGCTTCTCGGATTTGCGACCAAAGAGTTGCTTCTCGAACCAGGCGATACGTTGCTTGAGTGCGTCTCGTTGCGCCCGCAAATCGGTGATTTCCACCTGCGCGCAGTCCAGCTTTTCCAGCAGGACAGCAGCCTCGGAAACGCTGTTTTTCAAGGGGTTTTCGGTCGCTGGCGGGGGCTGATTCATGGCCGTTATTTTACCCCATTGCCGCCGTCAATGCGCGGTCAAAACGCTTGAATTGGCGATAGTTTTTCACCTTGATCCCATCAACCAACCATTGCCATTGGGTAGCGCTCAACGCCGTGCAATCCGCCACCGACGACGGCACGGGAAACTGACCCTGCTCCAGGCGATGACCCCACACACAGTACCCGGTCGTTGCAAAGTAGAGCACCTTCATCTGGGTCTTGCGACGATTGACGAAGACAAAATACTGGCCGCTGGTTGGATCGTGTTGCAGCCGGTGCTTGACCAGGGCGCTCAACCCGTCGAAGGATTTGCGCATATCGGTGGGCGCGGTGTACAACCAGATCCGCGCCTGGGAGGCAGGGACGAACATCAGGCCTGGCTCAGGCGCAACTCGACACCGTTGCCGAGGCTCAGCACAATGTGCCAGCGCCCGGCGGCCCGCTCTGGCATCAGGCCGGCCAGATCCAGAAAGGACGGCGCTTCCGCTTCCGCTTGCGAGACGCCAGTGAGGCGTCGCTGCCATTTGCAAAATGTGGCGAAAGGTAAACCTTCTACCTCGCAAAACACCTGAGGGGACTGGCCGCTGCGCTGGCATCGCTCAACCAAGGCTTGCCACTGTTGCCGGGATTTGCGGGGTGAACGGTGCTGTGTCATGGGAGACCTCGTCATCAAAATGAGAGGTCAGGCTATCGCGCGGGGCTCAGTAATGGCAGGACGTCTTGGAATGAACGGTTACCAACATGCGACCCTCCAGTACGACCAAGCCATCAATCAGCGTCTGAGAAAAACTCTGGTACTCGTGGACACTAGCACCCTGGGCCACATCGTGGCCGGCCCCTCGGGCGCCTCCTCCCTGGCCCAACAGGCGCCACCCCGACCCATTTGACAGCCCTCCATTGTTGCAGGTATACCAACACCTCTTTCAAGGTGTTAACAACCATAACAGGAGATAGACCAATGACGGGCGCGATGGACGGTATCAGAATACTGGAGGTGGCCGAACACACATTCGTACCCGCCGCCTCGGCGGTGCTCTCGGACTGGGGCGCCGATGTCATCAAGATTGAGCATGCCGAGCGGGGCGACGCCATGCGCGGCCTCGGCCAGACCGGGGTGATGGATCTTTCCAAGGGCGTGCATGTGCTCAACGAGCACTCCAACCGGGGCAAGCGCTCCCTGGGCCTGGATCTTTCCAAACCGGAGGGTGTGGAAGTGCTCTACGCACTGGCAAAAACCGCCGATGTGTTTCTTACCAACAAGCAGCCACGGGTGTTGGACAAGCTGAAGATCGGCGTCGACGACATTCGCACCCATAACCCCAACATCATATACGTGCGCGGCAGTGCCTTCGGCCCAAAGGGCCCGGACCGGGAACGGGGCGGCTACGACATGACGGCCTTCTGGTGTCGCGGCACCAGTGCGTCGGCCATCACACCACTCGGGGCTGACTCGATCATACCGCAGCCGGGGCCCGCCTATGGCGACTCCATGGGCGGCATGACCATTGCCGGCGGCATCGCGGCGGCGCTGCTGAAGCGGGAGCGCACCGGGGAAGCGCCGGTGGTCGATGTATCGCTGCTGGCGACCGGCGCCTGGGCCATGGCCAGCGGTATCGCCCTTTCCCTGCAGCAGGGGCAACCCTGGAATATCGGCGCGGCCGCCGCGGCTGGCGGCGCTTCCAGCAACCCCCTCTCGGGCACCTACCGGACATCCGACGACCGTTTTATCTGCCTGGTGATGTTGCAGGCATTCCACTACTGGCCGGACTTCTGCAAGCACATTGCC
>JBJHAZ010000286.1:0-3422 GCA_050485225.1 Gammaproteobacteria bacterium | reverse complement strand
AAGGCCGAGGAGTACGGCTCTCACGACAAGACCTTTGAAGTTCCCGCTGACGGTGCCGTGCGCGTCCTCGATCAGGCCGGCAATGTGCTGATGGAGCACAAGGTGGCGGCCGGCGATATCTGGCGCATGTGCCAGACCAAGGACGCCCCGGTGCGCGATTGGGTCAAGCTCGCCGTCAACCGCGCCCGCGCCACCGGTTCCCCGGCGGTGTTCTGGCTGGACGAGAACCGCGCCCACGACGCGCAGCTGATCGCCAAGGTCAACGAGTACCTCAAGGAGCACGACACCACCGGCCTGGAGATCCTCATCAAGGCTCCGGTCGACGCCTGCCGTTATTCCCTCGAGCGCATCCGGGCCGGCAAGGACACCATCTCGGTCACCGGCAACGTATTGCGGGACTACCTGACCGACCTGTTCCCGATCCTCGAGCTGGGTACCAGTGCCAAGATGCTGTCCATCGTGCCGCTGATGAATGGCGGCGGCCTGTTCGAAACCGGTGCCGGCGGTTCGGCGCCGAAGCACGTGCAGCAGTTCGTCGAGGAGAATCACCTGCGCTGGGATTCGCTGGGTGAGTTCCTGGCCCTGGCGGCGTCGCTGGAGCACTTCGGCGACGTCAACGACAACGCCAGCGCCAAGCTGCTGGCGGTGACCCTGGACCAGGCCAACGCCAAGTTCCTCGACAGCAACAAGTCGCCGTCACGCAAGGCGGGAGAACTCGATAACCGCGGCAGCCATTTCTACCTCGCCATGTACTGGGCCGAAGCGCTGGCGGCGCAGGACGAGGACAGCCGGCTCAAGGCGCTGTTTGCGCCGGTAGCCAAGGAGCTGCAGGACAACGAGGAGAAGATTCTCGGGGAACTCAACGGCGTGCAGGGCAAGCCGGTGGAGATCGGCGGCTACTATCGTCCTGATCAGCAGCTCGCCTCGGACGCCATGCGCCCGAGTGCAACCCTCAACGGGATCCTGGCATCCATCGGTTGAGTATCGCGCGCTGTCGGGGCGTCCGGCAGCGCGCAACCGCGAAGGGCCCGGGAATTTTCCCGGGCTTTTTTGTTCTATAGGGTCAGGCGCCCCTATTCGTTGGCGGGCGCAGCCACGATGTTGGTTGCGTGCAGTCCTTTTTCGCCCTGTACAATGTCGAAGACCACTCTTTGGCCCGCTTTCAGGGTCTTGTAGCCCTCCATGACGATGGCGGAGTAGTGGGCAAAGACGTCGACATTGTCATCCTCGAGCAGAATGAACCCGTAACCCTTGGTGTTGTTGAACCACTTGACGGTACCGTTTGGCATGAAGCTGACCTCGGGGTTTGACGGAAGCCGGGAAGGGACGCTGGTCTGAATCCGGCAGTGCACCGTGGGGTAGTGCTGCGCGTAGTATATTTTTTGTACAGCTGGCGCTTTTTTAGCCATTTTCCGCGGCAACGTCAAGTGGTGACGCCCGGTGGGGGTTGCGGTGGATCATGGCATATACAGAAACAAGGTTACATGGCAGAGTATAGGAAACCCGTAATGCGAACGCTGCTTGCGATGCTGCATCACCGTCATAATGCGATCTTTCGGCTTTCATCGGAGCCGGGCGAGCCGGATGGAAACTCCATCGGCCATGCCGTGGTCGAGGAAGTGCGTCCCCGCCTCAAGCGGCCACCCATGTACAAGGTGGTCATGCTCAACGACGACTACACTCCGATGGAGTTTGTCGTGGACGTGCTGGAGACGTTTTTTGGCATGAATCGTGAAAAGGCTACACAGGTGATGCTTGCGGTCCATACTGAGGGAAGGGCGGTATGCGGTGTGTACAGCCGCGATGTAGCCGAGACCAAGTCAGCCCAGGTGGTACGCTGTGCTCGGGAGCATCAGCACCCGCTGGTGTGCGAGATCGAGCCGGGCGACGAGGATTCTGATTGAACCCTATGCGAGGAACATCAGCATGTTGAGTCGTGATCTTGAAGTGACTTTGAGCCTTGCATTCAAGGGGGCCAGCAGCAAGCGACACGAATTCATGACCGTCGAGCACCTCTTGCTGGCGCTGCTCGACAACGAGTCGGCCGCCAGCGTACTGCGTGCCTGCGGCACCGACCTGAACATTCTGCGGCGCGACCTGGACGAATTCATCGACTCGACCACCCCGCTGATCCCCGACGAGGACGAGGAGCGGGACACCCAGCCGACCCTCGGCTTTCAGCGGGTGCTGCAGCGGGCGGTGTTCCATGTCCAGTCCTCCGGCCGGAAGGAAGTGCAGGGGGCCAATGTCCTGGTGGCCATTTTCAGCGAGCAGGAGAGCCAGGCGGTCTACTTCCTGCGCCTGCAGAACGTCGCCCGGCTCGACGTGATCAACTACATCTCCCACGGTATCTCCAAGGTGTCGGAGCAGCCGGGTGCCCCGCCCCAGAGCGGCGAGTCCCACGGTGAGGAAGGCGGCGAAGAGGGTGGCGAGGCCAGCCTGCTGTCCCAGTTTTCCACCAATCTCAACCTGCAGGCCCGGCAGGGCCAGATCGACCCCCTGGTGGGTCGCGAGCTGGAGATCGAGCGCGCCAGCCAGGTGCTGATCCGCCGGCGCAAGAACAACCCGCTGCTGGTGGGCGAGTCCGGCGTGGGCAAGACCGCCATTGCCGAAGGGCTGGCGAAGCTGATCGTCGACGGCAAGGCCCCGGAGCCCCTCAAGGATGCCGAGGTGTATTCACTGGACCTGGGTGCACTGCTGGCAGGGACCAAGTACCGCGGTGATTTTGAAAAGCGCTTCAAGGGCCTGCTTGCCGAGCTGAACCAGAAAGAGCACGCGATCCTGTTCATCGACGAGATTCACACCATCATCGGTGCGGGCGCGGCCTCGGGCGGGGTGATGGACGCCTCCAATCTGCTCAAGCCGCTGCTGACGTCCGGCAAGCTGCGCTGTATCGGTTCCACCACCTACCAGGAATACCGCGGCATCTTCGAGAAGGATCGTGCCCTGTCGCGGCGTTTCCAGAAGATCGATGTGCCGGAGCCCAGTGTCCAGGAGACTTTCGAGATCCTCAAGGGCCTGAAGTCGCGCTTCGAGGAGCACCACGGGCTGCGTTTCAGCAACCCGGCGCTCAAGTCGGCGGCCGAGCTGTCGGCGCGGCACATCAACGACCGCTTCCTGCCGGACAAGGCCATTGACGTGATCGACGAGGCGGGCGCCTTCCAGCGCCTCCAGGCCCCTTCCAAGCGCAAGAAGGTGGTCGGCGTGCCCGAGATAGAGGCCATTGTCGCCCGCATCGCGCGGATTCCGCCGAAGAGCGTGTCGGCCTCCGACAAGGAGCAACTGCGCGATCTGGCCGAGAAGCTGCGCATGGTGGTGTTCGGTCAGGACGAGGCCATCGACACCATTTCAACGGCCATCAAGCTCGCCCGCGCGGGCTTGCGTGACGGCGCCAAACCCATCGGCTCGTTCCTGTTTGCCGG
>JBJHAZ010000285.1:1274-3445 GCA_050485225.1 Gammaproteobacteria bacterium | reverse complement strand
TACCGTGGATCAGCGTCTGCTCGAACAGCTTGCCCTTGCTGCCAAAATGTCGCGAAATCAGTGAGGGTGCCACCTCCGCCCGGGCGGCCACGTCGCGGTTACCGGTCTGGCCGTAACCGTGATCGGCGAACAGCTCGAACGCGGCCGCCAGAATGCGGCCCTTGGTCTGCGCGGCGTTGCGGCGCTTGATCTCTCGAACAGCCTGTGGCATCGATGGATTCCGGTAATGAGTGGCCGGGCATTGTCGCCCGTTGCAGGAGCGTCGCAGCATCCGGCCGGCGGAGCAAGTGCCGTGGCTCCCGGTCCGCGGTTCTCTGTCCGCAGCTCCCTGCCCACAACCCAGGCAACGACCCCAGCCCGCACCGGACATCCCCAGTACCCCCCGGCGCCAGGACCGCCTGTTGGGTTATGCTCTCTCCCATAACACCAATATCCATTTCAAGGAAGTACACCCATGCCCAAGCCATCCGTCCTGATTGTCGGTGCCGGCGCCCTCGGCCTGACCACCGGCTACCACCTTGCCCTGGCCGGTGCCGACATCACCTTCCTGGTGCGTCCCGGCCGGGTGCCGGACTTGCAGGCCCCCACCACGCTGTACTGCTACGACGACGGCCAGCTGAAAACCTTTGCCGACTATCGCACCGTGGACACGGTGGCGGCGGCCACCGACAGGCCACACGATTTCGTGCTGATCACCCCGGACGGAGCGACCTGCCGGGGCGCGGAAATGACCACGCTGCTCACCACACTGGGGGACGCCATTCGGCCCACCGACGCGGTGGCCATGGTGTGCGGCATCGGTGTCCACGACCATATCCTTCAAACCATGAAACTGCCCGCCTCGCGGCTGCTGCAGGGCACCATGTCCCTGCTGAGCTACCAGACCGACCGGGTCACCCTGCCGGTGCATCCGCCGGTCGACCCGGCGCAGGTGGCCCAGGCAGCCATCGCCTACCGCCACATGGGCCGGAAATCCGGCTTCATGGTGGCCGACGAGCCGGAGGGACCGGCCCGCGCCTTCGCCGCGCTGTACGATCGCAACGGGGTATCCACCTGCAAGGTGATGAACGCCACCACCTACACCATGTTCACCGCCGCCATTTTTCCGGTGTACGCGGTCTTCGACCTCGCCGGCTGGCCCGATGCCGAAACCCTGGCTCAGGACCGGGAACTGATGGCCCTCGGCGCCAGAGCCATGGCGGAAACCCTGCGACTGCCCCGGCACGGCTGGCGCGGCAAGCTGGCAAGCCTGCTCATCAACCGGTTCACCCTCGCCCGCATGAACCTCGGCATGGAACAATCCGCCCGACCCGCCGACTTCTCCGCCTTCAACCGGTTTCATCACGGTGGCAAGGTGCGGGCGCAGGACATCGACGTGATGCGCCAGAGCGCGGCCTCCGGCGGGGAGCAGGGTATGGCCATGCCCGCGCTCAACGCACTGATCAAGCGCTATGAGGCGCATTGTGGGCGGGGTGTGGGGAGTTGAGTAGGGTGGGAGTTGCGAGCGCCGGTATCGGTGAAGTGTCGTCCTGCTGTATATAAGGTGGTGATCGGTGCAAGACGCAGGGCTTACCAGTCCTCGGCCACCAGCGGCAACTCGTTGAGCTCATTCCGCGCCTCACGCCAACCTGGATAATGATCGTTCAGCAGCGCAAGGAAGCGCTCATTGTGGGTGGGCTCGATCAAATGCAGCATTTCGTGGACGACAATGTACTCAAGCAGATCCTTAGGCTTTTTCACAAGCTCCGTATTCAAGCGGATATTGCCGGACTTGTGATTACAGCTACCCCATTTGGTTTTCATCCGCTGAAGAAAGTAGCCCGCCACCCTTACACCCAATCGGCGTTCCCACTTCTCGATCAGCGGTGGTACCGCCTCATGCAGCAGGCGTCGATGCCAGGCTTGCATGATTTCCGCTCGTTTGGCCCGCTCGGCGCCCGGGCGCACACTCAGGATGATGCGCTTGTGATCCAGCTTGATGCCGACTGCGCCTGAACGCTCCTCGACCGACAAGAGATAGCGCCTCCCCCACAGATAATGGCTTTCGCGTTCGACGAACTGACGCGGCGTTTCGCGGGCCTGGCGCGCCAGCTTGGCCTGCTGAGCGCGTATCCAGCCGAGTTTGGCGATGGCGTAGGCGCGAGCCACCTCAAGACGGGTACTGCGGGGGA
>JBJHAZ010000285.1:0-1264 GCA_050485225.1 Gammaproteobacteria bacterium | reverse complement strand
GATGAGATCAAAAACGGCCTCGGTGGCCTGACGGTTGCGCCCAAGAATGGGAAAAAGCACATTGAGCACCTGCCGCTCGCGGGCGTCGTCTCCGCGCCAGCCGGCCGGTGCGCTTTCGCGCATGGCACTGTCTATTTCCAGCGTCATACGAAGCAACTGTCGCTCCTCCTCGGCAGTAGACTCACGCACTTCGCTGACCGGTCCGGATGCGGCCAGAATAGCCGGCAGGTTGTGGAAGATGACCTGCGCCTCGCGCTTGCCATCCAGTTCGGACGGAACCCCTTCACCGCCGTGCCCCTGAGACAACTGCCTGACCAGCACCTCGGCCCTTTTCAGGAACTGCTCGTAGGAAGCCACGCCTTCGCGCCAGTCTACAATCAGATCACTGAGCAAGCGGGAGAGCTGTTCATAAAATCGAGGGTCGGTAAGCTGATCACGAATAATCGTCTTGCGCACATTGTTGATGATGCCTTCCGCCACAGCATTCTTTGACAGTTTGCCTTTCTGATTGAGCTTCCTGGCAATGGCATCGTGAATACCGGTCTCAACGATCAGCTCAACCAGGGAGTAGTTGTCCACCGCGCCCAGGGCGTTGGCCGGATCAGCCTGAATGTAGGTATTGATGAGGTGGCGCATGTCCGCCTCATAGAGCTTGATGTCCAGCTCCTCGCCCGAGTGGCGCTTGATGGCGGCACGCACCTCGGAGAAAAAAGCCGTCTCCTCCTGCAAGGCGGCGACCTCGCTGGCCGTGTAGCCAGTGGCCTCCAGATGCTGGGCAATCGCCGCGTAGGCCCGCACAAAGCTGGCCACCGCCTTGTAGAACGACACCCGCAGGACCTCGGTATTCCCCAACGCCTCCGGGTTGCCGGCATCACCACAGAAATAATGCAGATAGTGCTCGATCTCACGCGGCGGCGGCACCGGCTCGCACAAGTACTTCAATTGTTCACGAGCTGTGTCGAGCTTCGCGCGGCCTTCCCTCAGCCAATCCTTCAGCTCGATATTGTTCTCGCCAACCCCGCCGTCATCCAGATCCAGTTCATCTGAGCTGTAAACCGCGATAGCCTGCTGCACATCGCCAAAAAGCTGTTTGAAATCGACGATGTGGCCGTATTCCTTGTCGTCGCCGTCAAGCCGGTTGGTGCGACAAATGGCCTGGAACAGGTTGTGATCACGCAGCTCATTGTCCAGGTAGATATAGCTGCACGAGGGTGCATCGAAGCCGGTCAACAGCTTGCTCACCACGATCAGCAGCTTGGTGTTG
>JBJHAZ010000284.1:0-3448 GCA_050485225.1 Gammaproteobacteria bacterium | reverse complement strand
CACATAGCCCACCCGGTCGGCGCGGACCGGTTCGGCATCCGCGGGAATATCGCCCTCGTCGTGCAGGGAGCGCGCGCCCAGACTGGGGTGGCGCAGGCGCTCGCGCATCGCCGTCGCCGTCGCCGCCTCGACCCGCCGCGTGGTTTCACCCACGCGGCCCAGCCGCGCCAGATGATCGATCCAGCGCAATAACATGATGACGATCAGAGCCAGCACCGCCAGTGTCACCAACAGCAGCAGAAAACGGCCGCCGCGATCGTAGACGCCGGTGGAAATGGCGATCAGCCCCACCAGGCTGAACAGGAACGAGCCGATGAAGGTGGAAAGCACCGTCTGGGTCGTGCTGTCCTCCATCACCAACCGGGTGGCGCGCGGTGAGACCGACGAGGATGCCGCGTTGTAGGCGGTCACCATCACCGTGAGCGAGAAGGTGGTAACCGCCAGCATGCTCGACGCCAGAATATTGAGGATGGTGTCCACCGAGTCATCGCCGATACCGATTGGCAGCTCGTCCGGCAAAACCGGGGCGATCACCGGCGTCAGCAGCGCAGTGGCGATGCCCAGCAGGGCGAACAGACTGGCGCGCACCCACAGGGTGCGGCCCAGCTGGGCCAGCAGCCACTGGAATTTGCTCTGCATCCAAGGCACTCGGTGGGGTGTCGGCCTTCAGGATAGTCGAGTGGAGCGGCCACCACCACTGTTGTGTACGGCGGCTATGAACGGCGACTGTTTACGGCAACCATGACGCTGCCGCCCCGCGTCCGTATAATCGACCGAAACGACCCGCGGCAGAGAGCGCCGCCGGCACCCAGCATCAAGGACCCACGCAAACATGAGCGGCACTCTCTTTACCGTCTCCGCCCCCTCCGGCGCCGGCAAGACCAGCCTCGTCAACGCGCTGCTGGAGCAATGCCCCGACCTGCGGGTCTCGGTCTCCCACACCACCCGGCCCATGCGCCCCGGTGAACAGGATGGCGTCAACTACCACTTCGTGAGCGTGGCACAGTTCACCGACATGCTGGAGGAGAGCGCCTTTCTGGAGCACGCCGAGGTGTTCGGCAACTACTACGGCACCTCCCGCTACTGGGTGGAACAGACCCTGGCCAGCGATCACGACGTGATTCTGGAAATCGACTGGCAGGGCGCCCACCAAGTCCGCCGGCTGCTGCCGGAGTGCGTCAGCATCTTCATCCTGCCGCCGTCGCGGGAAACGCTGGAGCAGCGGCTCAACAACCGTGGCCAGGACGCGCCGGAAGTGATCGAGCGCCGCATCCGCCAGGCCCGCGACGAGATGTCCCATTACGTGGAAAGCGACTACCTGATCATCAACGACGACTTCGACACCGCCCTGGCGCAGCTGCGCGCGGTGGTGGAGGCCCAGCGGCTGCGCACCGCCCACCAGCAGCGACGCTGGCAGGCGCTGGTGTCGGAGTTATTGTCGTAACTGGGCGATTTTTGTACACTGTCGGGCTTCCCGGCGACAAGATACCTCGCCACTGGTCGCACTACTCAGGTTACGGACACTGCTGTTATGGCTCGCATCACCGTTGAAGATTGTCTCGATCACGTCGAAAACCGGTTCCAGCTGGTGCTGATCGGGGCCAAGCGCGCCCGCCAGATTGCCGTCGGCGGCAAGGACCCCATGGTGCCCTGGGAGAACGACAAGCCCACCGTCGTGGCCCTGCGCGAGATCGAGGAAGGCTTCGTCACTCCGTCCATCCTCGACGAGAAGGAAGAGGCGGAGCAGGAGTTCCTCGACATCGCCCACATCACTGCCGAGCCCGCACCGGCGGCGCTGGGTCAGCCTCTGGAAGACGAGTAACGGAGCCACCCCACCCGGAGGAAAGCATTGCAAGCCGTTGAAGCGCTGAGGTTCAAACTTTCCTCCTATTTGTCACCTTCCGAAGTCAAAAAGGTGATGAAGGCTTTCGAGTACGCCAAGGAATGCCATCAGGGGCAATTCCGTCAGAGTGGCGACCCCTACATCACCCATCCCGTCGCCGTGGCCAACATCCTCGCCGACATGCACATGGATCACGAGAGCCTGATGGCCGCCATGCTGCATGACGTCATCGAGGACACCGGCGTCACCAAGCAGCAGCTGGCGCGCCGCTTCAGCAAGCCGGTCGCCGAACTGGTGGACGGCGTCAGCAAGCTCTCCGAGATCGAATCCGCCTCCAAGGCCGAGCAGCAGGCCGAGAACTTCCAGAAAATGACCCTCGCCATGGCGAAGGACATCCGCGTCGTACTGGTCAAGCTCGCCGACCGCCTGCACAACATGCGCACCCTCGGCCCGCTCAGTCCCGGCAAGCGCCGCCGCATCGCCCGCGAAACCCTCGAGATCTACGCCCCCATCGCCCAGCGCCTCGGCATCAACGAGATGCGCCTGGAGTTCGAGGACCTGGGCTTTGCGGCCCTGTACCCGCTGCGCTCGCGCCGCATGCGCGAGGCCCTGCGCGCCGCGCGCGGCCACCGCAAGGAGCTGGTCACCGAGATCCAGCGCGCCATCGAGCTGCGCCTCGAGAAGGACGGCATCGCTGCCACCGTGACCGGGCGCGAGAAGCATCTGTGGAGCATCTACAAGAAGATGCGCGCCAAGAAGCGCTCCTTCAAGCAGATCATGGACGTGTTCGCCTTCCGCATCGTGGTGGATACCGTCGACAACTGCTATCGCACCCTCGGCGCCATGCACAACCTCTACAAGCCGGTTCCGGGCGAGTTCAAGGACTACATCGCCATCCCCAAGGCCAACGGTTACCAGTCCCTGCACACGGTGCTGGTGGGCATGCACGGCGTTCCCATCGAGGTGCAGATCCGCACCCCGGAAATGGACAACATGGCCAACCGCGGCATCGCCGCCCACTGGCTGTACAAGTCCGGCAAGGAAACCGCCACCGGCACCGACAGCCGTGCCGCCCGCTGGGTGCAAGGCCTGCTGGAGATCCAGAAGCAGGCGGGCAACTCGCTGGAGTTCATCGAGCACGTCAAGACCGACCTGTTCCCCGACGAAGTCTACGTGTTCACCCCCAAGGGCCAGATCATCGAGCTGCCCCTCGGCGCCACGCCGGTGGACTTTGCCTACGCGGTGCACACCAATGTGGGCAATACCTGCGTCGCCTGCGAAATCAACGGTCAGCTGGCGCCCCTGTCGCTGCCACTGGAGAGCGGCAAGACGGTCAAGATCATCCGCACCAGCGGCGCCCAGCCGAATCCGTCCTGGCTGAGCTTCGTGGTGACCGCCAAGGCGCGCAGCGCCATCCGCCACTTCCTCAAGCACCAGCAACACGATGAATCGGTCGATCTCGGCAAGCGACTGCTGGATCGCGCACTGACCGGCTTCGGCACCAGCTACAAGGAGCTGCGCAAGTCCCAGATCAAGCGACTGCTGACCGAGACCCGGTCGGACACCTTCGAGTCGGTGCTGGAGCAGATCGGGCTCGGCAACCGT
>JBJHAZ010000283.1:0-3460 GCA_050485225.1 Gammaproteobacteria bacterium | reverse complement strand
GCCACGAGGCTGCGCGCCGGCAGGATGCTGCGGGCGAATACCCAGGGTTGGTCCGCGCCCATCAGGACCACTTCGCGGACCAGGCAGCGCTGGCGCGCATCCAGGCCGAGCGCCCGCCATTCGGACGGTTGGGGCAGGCCCCAGTATTGGCTCAGGACTTCCACCCGCAGTTGGTTGTGGCTGAGGCGGCGCAGGGCGCGGGTCAGAGAGCCGTGCAGCGACAGCCAGGGCCGCAGGGGGCCGGGCGCCTGCCGCAACATGGCCGCGGACCACAGCGGTTCACGGTGGACGCGTGTGAACAACGGATTAGGGCTGTTGGGAGGCTGAAAGGGTTGCAATGGGGTTTCGCCCGAACGGAAGCCAGCAGGGGTGGAGGCCGGGGCCATCCGATGGCGGAGTGTACCATTTTGCGAAGTGCCCCATTTTGCGAAGCGCGCCATTTAGCGATCCACCTCATTGAATGAAGTGTCCGGTTGCCGGATCGGGCGGACAGTCGTATTCCGATCCGGACGCTGATAATCTTCCGACGAGTCTGATCCTTCGCCAATAAACCCATTTCCGGACCGGTTCATGAAGCTTTCCACCAAGATTTTCATCGGCATGGTCCTCGGCGTCGCCGTCGGGGTGGTGCTGAACCTGATGATGCACGAGAGCGACCGCTTTGCGGCCAACCTGGCCGCCTGGCTGGTCAACACCGTGTTTGACGTGGTGGGACAGATCTTCATCGCCTCGCTGATGCTGCTGGTGGTGCCGCTGGTGTTCGTGTCGCTGGTGTGTGGCAGCAGTGCCATGGGGCGCAACGCGCGCATGGGGGTGATGGCGCTCAAGACGGTGGGACTGTACATGCTGACCACCGCCGTCGCCATCAGCCTGGCGCTGCTGTTCGCCAACCTGATCGATCCGGGCATGGGCGTCGGCCTGTCCACGGATCTGGAGTTCGAGCCCAGCGCCGCGCCCTCGGTGAAGGAGGTGCTGATCAACATCTTCCCCACCAACCCCATCGAGGCCATGGCCCAGGGCAACATGCTGCAGATCATCGTGTTCTCCATCATCATGGGGATTGCGGTGACCTACAGCGGCGATGCGGGCAAGCGCACGCTGGAGCTGTTCGAAAGTCTCAACCAGGTGATCATGACCATGGTCACCTTCCTGATGCACCTGGCGCCCTATGGGGTGTTCTGCCTGCTGGCCAAGCTGTTCAGCGAGCTGGGCATCGAGGCGATTGCGGATCTGGCCAAGTACTTCATCACGGTGGTGCTGGTGCTGCTGCTGCACGCCTTCGGCACCTACACCATTTTGCTGAAAAGCATTTCCGGCTTCAGCCCGATCACCTTCTTCAAGAACGTCCGACCGGCGGCGCTGTTCGCCTTCAGCACCGCGTCGAGCAATGCCTCCATTCCGGTGACGCTGAACGTGGCCCAGAAGCGGCTGGGGGTGGACAACTCGGTCGCCTCCTTCACGGTGCCACTGGGGGCCACCATCAACATGGACGGCACCGCCATCATGCAAGGGGTGGCGACGGTGTTCATTGCCCAGGCCTACGGCGTGGATATCTCCCTGGGGGGTTATCTGGCGGTGATTGCCACGGCGACGCTGGCGTCCATCGGCACTGCCGGTGTGCCCGGCGTGGGGCTGATCACCCTGTCGATGGTGTTGCAGCAGGTGGGGCTGCCGGTGGAGGGGATCGCGCTGATCATCGGTGTCGATCGGCTGCTGGACATGCTGCGCACCGCCGTGAATGTGTCCGGTGACTGCATGGTGTCGACGCTGGTGGCCAACAGCGAAGGGCTGCTGCACGAGCCGGTGTTCGAGGATGTGTCGGACCCGGACGCCTTCGCCGATGTGGCCGCGACCGAGGACGCCGCTCGCAGCGGGGAAGCGGGGTCGTCACCGGGCGATCGCAGGGCCTGATCCCGCCTGCTCGCGCCGGCTCTGGCTCAGGCCTGGGCGAACTCCTCGCCCTTGGGCACCCAGCGCTCGATCAGCGCCTCGACCCGTTCCGGATGCCGCGACATCAGTTCCTCCGCCAGCGTTCGCACGGCGTCGAGCAGGTGGGCGTCGCGCTGCAGGTCGGCGATGCGAAACTGCAGCTCGCCGGTCTGGCGGGTACCCAGCACTTCGCCCGGTCCCCGCAGTTCGAGATCCTTCTCCGCGATACGGAAGCCGTCGCCGGTTTCGCGCATCACCGCCAGCCGCGCCTTGCCGTTCTGTGACAGCGGCGAGCCGAACAGCAGCACGCAGTGGCTTTCGGTGGCGCCGCGACCCACGCGCCCGCGCAGCTGATGCAACTGGGCCAGCCCAAGGCGTTCGGGATTCTCGATGATCATCAGGCTGGCATTGGGTACGTCCACGCCCACTTCGATGACCGTGGTCGCCACCAGCAGATCCAGCTCACCGGCCTTGAAGGCCGCCATCACCTCGGCCTTGTCGCGGGGCTTCAGGCGGCCGTGGATCAGGCCGATGCGCAGTTCCGCCAGCGCCAGTTGCAGCTCGGCTGCGGTGGCTTCGGCCGCGGCCGCTTCCAGCGCCTCGGATTCTTCCACCAATGTACACACCCAGTAGGCCTGCCGGCCGTCGCGGCAGGCCTCGCGGACCCGCTCGATCACATCGCTGCGGCGCTGGTTGCTGATCACCACCGTATTGACCGGCTGGCGCCCCGGCGGCAGCTCGTCGATCACCGAGCAGTCGAGATCCGCGTAGGCGCTCATGGCGAGGGTACGCGGGATGGGTGTGGCGGTCATGATGAGCTGGTGGGGCGCGAGCACACCGTTGCGACCCTTCTCGCGCAGGGCAAGGCGCTGGTGGACGCCGAAGCGATGCTGCTCGTCGATGATCACCAGGCCGAGGTTGTCGAAGGCCACGTCGTCCTGGAACAGGGCGTGGGTGCCCACCACCATGCCGGCCTTGCCGCTGCCCACCAGACCGAGGATGTGATCGCGGGCCTTGCCCTTGGTCCTGCCGGTGAGCTGGATCACCTCGATCCCCAGGGGGGCGAGCCACTGCCGAAAGGCGTGGTGGTGCTGTTCGGCGAGGATTTCCGTGGGCGCCATGAGGGCCACCTGAAAGCCATTGCCCATGGCCTGGAGCGCGGCGCAGGCGGCCACCACCGTCTTGCCGGAGCCGACATCGCCCTGCACCAGCCGCAGCATGGGCTCGGCGCGCGCCAGGTCGGTGGCGATCTCGGCGCCGACACGCTGTTGCGCGGCGGTCAGGCCGAAGGGCAGTGCGGCGAGAAAGCGCGCCATCAGCTCCGGCCGTTCCCGCAGCGGCGGCGAGCGATGCTGGCGCAGGCGTTGGCGCACCCGCAGCAGCGAAAGATGGTGAGCCACCAGCTCCTCGAAGGCCAGCCGCGTCTGGGCGGGATGTTCGCCCTCGTTGAGCTGGGCCAGCGGCATGTCCGCCGGAGGGCGATGCAGCAGCCGCAGGGCGTCGCCCAGTTCGAGCCGGACGATGCCGGACT
>JBJHAZ010000282.1:0-3460 GCA_050485225.1 Gammaproteobacteria bacterium | reverse complement strand
GGCCGTCGGGTTTCGCGGCCGGCTGGATGCGCTGGTCAACAACGCCTCCAGCTTCTACCCCACGCCGGTGGGCCAGGCGGGCGAGAACGACTGGAATGCCCTGATCGACAGCAACCTCAAGGGCCCCTTCTTTCTCACCCAGGCGCTGGCGCCGCACCTGTCGGTCCAGCGCGGTGCCATCGTCAATATTGCTGACATCTACGCGGACCAGCCGCTGCCCCAGCACAGCATCTACTGCATCGCCAAGGCGGGCGTGGCGATGATGACCCGCAGCCTGGCCCGGGACCTGGCCCCCGCCGTACGGGTCAACGGCATCGCCCCCGGCGCCATTCTCTGGCCGGAGAATCCCGACGAGGCGTCACTGTGGATTGACCTGCTGTCGCGCATTCCCATGGGCCGACTCGGCGAGCCTCGGGACATCGCCGAGACCGCCTGGTTTCTGGTGACCGGGGCGCGTTACATCACCGGCCAGTGCATCGCCGTGGACGGCGGGCAGCGCTGCTGACCACCGGTTGCCGACAAGCCGCCGGCCGGCCCGATCACCCGCCCTTGATGCAGGTCAACCGCCGGTCGGCCGGACTTGAAATTTCTCCGGGCACACCTATTTATTCAATCGAAACGCCGTACGACAGTTTCGATTCAACCGTGAATGGAGGTGTGTGATGGCATTGATTCCGAGAGATCGCTTTTTCGACATTGACCGTGTTTTTGATGAGTTCTGGGCGCCGTCCCGCGAGACCCGCCAGGGCGCCTTCTTCTCGCCCAGCGTCGATATCAAGGACAAGGAAGATCACTTTGAAATCACCGCGGAGCTTCCCGGTGTGAGCAAGGACGATCTTCATGTGACCCTCAACGAGGGCATCCTGACCATCGAGGCCGAAACCCGGCGGGAAGAGAAAGAAGAGAAAGAGGGCCGCGTCATTCGCCAGGAGCGGCGTTACGGCAAGTTCCTGCGCAGCTTCAACCTGGGTGACAACGTTCGCGAGGAGGATATCGCCGCCGAGTTCAAGGATGGCGTACTGACGCTTCGGGCACCCAAGTCAGCCCCCAGGACACCGACCCAGCGCCGTATTGAGGTCAAGTGAACCGCCCTTGAGGCTCGGGCCGACTTTTGCGCCCGGGCCTGTCGAGGGCGACGGCACAACGGGAATCCGCAACCGACCAGCGCCTCACCGCACGGTGTGGCGCTTTTGTTTGTCCGGCAGGGAGATCGCCCGCCCGCGCCACGCAAAGCCGACCCGCCGCACATCGTCCTGACGCCCGAACTGTTGCCACAACTGGGCATAGCTGCGACCGCTGACCGGGTGCAGGTCCTGCGGCGCCAGCTCGGCCATGGGCGCCAGTACAAAGGCATTGAACAGCACCTCGGGGCGCGGCAGCTGCAGGCCGGCAATGTTGCCGCACAGCTGATCGTAGAGCAGCAGGTCGATATCCAGCGAACGCGACGAGAACTTGGGCGCCCCGGGCTCGCGACCGTGACCGTATTCGATGAGCCGCAGCGCCTCGGCGAGTGCGGCCGGCTCCAGCTCCGTCTCCGCCGCGACGACCAGATTGAGAAAGTCCGCACCCGCGAACCCGACCGCCTCGGAGCGATACACCGACGAGCAGCGCAGCTCACCCAGCAGCTCGGCGAGTGCATCCAGCCCGGCGCACAGGTAGCGCTCCGGCTCGATATTGCTGCCCAACCCCAGGTAGATCGTCGCCATCAGCCCTCACCCTGCGGGCGAGTGCCCCGCTCGATCACCACCCCCACGCCATCGGCCTGGCTCAGCGCCGTGGGCTTGGTGATGGCCAGCCGCAGCCAGGGCACACCAAAGTCGGACATCACCATGGCCGCCACCTGCTCGGCCAGGGTTTCCAGCAGCTCGGGCCGGGCCTGCTCTGCCAACTCGGCAATGCGTACCGACACTGCATGGTAATCGAGCGCCAGCGCCAGATCGTCGCTCGCCGCAGCCGGTGCGATCTCGTGGGCCATGTCCAGGTCGAACAGCAGCGTCTGGCGCACCCGGCGCTCCCAGTCGTAGACGCCGATGACCGTCTCGACCCGCAGGCCGCGAATGAATACCGTGTCCACCGCTCAGCCCTCACCCGCCCGCAGGGGCGGCAGGGAGTCGAGACTCCAGCGCGGACGCGGCTGCAGGGCCAGGCCGTCGTGCTGGCCGTCCAGCAGGCGCTGGCAGCCGGCGAGGGCGATCATGGCAGCGTTGTCGGTGCAGAATTCCTGTCGAGCGTAAAACACCTGACCACCCATGCCGGCCAGCCGCTCTTCCAGCACCTGGCGCAGGCGCAGGTTGGCGGAGACGCCGCCGGCGATCACCAACCGCGCAAAGCCGGTCTGGCGCAGGGCGCGCAAGCACTTGATGGTCAAGGTGTCCACCACCGCATCCTGAAACGCCCAGGCGATGTCGGCCATGGTCTGCCCGTCGGGCAATACCCGATCACCGCGACATTCGGCAATGGTGTTCATGGTGAAGGTCTTGAGCCCCGAGAAGCTGAAATCGAGGCCGGGTCGGTCGGTCATCGGTCGCGGGAAGCGGAACCGCCCCGGCGTGCCCTGCTCCGCCAGCGCCGCCACCCGAGGGCCTCCGGGGTAGTCGAGATCGAGCATCTTGGCCACCTTGTCGAAGGCCTCCCCCGCCGCGTCATCCACCGACTCGCCGAGAATCTCGTAACGGCCGATGCCCTCCACCGCCACCAGCATGGTATGCCCACCGGACACCAGCAGGGCCACAAAGGGAAAATCGGGGGGATTGTCCTCCAGCAGCGGCGCCAGCAGGTGACCTTCCATGTGATGAACACCGATGGCCGGCACGCCCCAGCCGTAGGCCAGGCCGCGGCCGACACAGCTGCCGACCATGAGCGCACCGATCAGGCCGGGACCCAGCGTATAGGCGACACCGCCAATGTCCCGACCGGTGACGCCGGCACTGGCCATCAGCTCCCGCAACATGGGCAGCAGCTTGCGCACATGATCGCGGGAGGCCAGTTCGGGCACCACCCCGCCGTACTCGGCGTGCAGTTTCACCTGACTGAACAGACGGTGGCCGAGCAGGCCGCGTTCGCTGTGGTACAGCGCCACGGCCGTTTCGTCACAGGAGGTTTCTATACCCAGAACCAACACAATCAGAGCACTCCGGGCCCGCGGGGCCTGGCGATAGAAGAAGGAATGGCCGCGATGATACTATTGCCGGGGCCGGGAATACAGTTGCGGACGCCCCTGGCGGTGGAAACCCACCCGAACAGCGCCGGCCAACCGACGCCGCAGCCCCGGACACAGCCACCACAATCGCCCCCGCAATAGGCTTTGCATCTTGCGCCGGTTGCGACTAGAATACGCGTCCCTTTAATGGCCGGCGTGGCAATCGCCGCCAGAAACACGTTATCAAGACCACGGGAAAACTTGCTGCATGCCTTCAGTTCGCATCAAAGAAAACGAGCCCTTCGACATCGCGCTGCGCCG
>JBJHAZ010000281.1:0-3470 GCA_050485225.1 Gammaproteobacteria bacterium | reverse complement strand
GCTATTCCCTCCTGTTCCGCATCGCCGCTGGCGAAATGCTGGGCACCGACCAGCCGGTCATCCTGCAAATGCTGGAAATCACCCCGGCTCTCGAAGCGCTGAAAGGCGTCGCCATGGAGCTGGACGATTGTGCGTTCCCGCTGTTGGCGGGCATGGTGTGCACCGATGATCCCAATGTGGCCTTCAAGGACGCCGACTACGCATTGCTCGTGGGCGCCCGTCCGCGCGGCCCCGGCATGGAGCGCAAGGACCTGCTGGAAGCCAACGCCGCCATCTTCTCCGTGCAGGGCAAGGCCATCAACGACCACGCTTCCCGCGACATCAAGGTGCTGGTCGTCGGCAACCCCGCCAACACCAACGCCCTGATTGCCCAGCGCAACGCGCCGGACATCAACCCGCGCCAGTTCACCGCCATGATGCGTCTGGACCACAACCGCGCCATGACCCAGCTGGCCCAGAAAACCGGCAAGACCATCAATGACGTCACCAACATGACCATCTGGGGCAACCACTCCTCTACCCAGTACCCGGACCTGTTCAACGCCAAGGTGAACGGCAAGGCCGCCATCGATCTGGTGGAGCAGGATTGGTACGAGAACACCTTTATCCCCGACGTGCAGCAGCGCGGCGCCGCCATCATCAAGGCGCGCGGTGCTTCCTCAGCGGCTTCTGCCGCCAACGCCGCCATCGCCCACATGCGTTCCTGGGCCACCGGTACGGCCGAGGGCGACTGGGTGAGCATGGGTGTCTACAGCGACGGCAGCTACGGTATTGCCGAGGGCCTGATCTACTCCTTCCCGTGCGTGTGCAAGAACGGCGACTGGAGCATCGTTCAGGGCCTGCCCGTCAACGAGTTCTCCACCGCGCGCATGAAGGCGACCGAGCAGGAACTGACGGAAGAGCGCGACGCCGTCAAACACCTGCTGCCCTGATCGGTCAGTCAGGAAAGAGCGCCTGAGGGCGCTCTTTTTTTGTCCGCACGGTGACCGTCGTCCCGGGTGCCGCTACACTCGGTCGACAGCCCATCCTGCAAGGAGAAGAATCCATGAGCTTTCCCAAGATTGGCAACATGGCTCCGGCCTTTACCCTGGAAAACCAGCGGGGTGAAAAGGTTCGGCTGTCCGATTTCAAGGGCGACAAGAATGTGGTGTTGTACTTCTACCCCAAGGCCATGACGCCCGGCTGTACGGTTCAGGCCTGCGGCATCCGCGACACCCGCGCCGAGTTCGACAAGCTCGATACCGTGGTGCTGGCCGTCAGCCCCGACCCGGTAGCCCGGCTCGGCAAGTTCGAGGAGAAGCAGTCGCTCAATTTCGACCTGCTCTCGGATGAAGACCTGACCATCACCAAAAAGTACGGCGCCTGGGGTCCCAAGAAGTTCATGGGGCGCGAGTTCGACGGCGTGCTGCGCACCACCTTCATCATCGGTAAGGACGGACGCCTCAAGCACATCATGGACAAGGTCAAGACCAAGACCCACCACGACGATGTGCTCGAGTACATTCGCGCCGAGCTCTGATGTAATCTTTCCCGATTATTCCAACCGCAACCGTAAGGAAAACCGATGTCGTTCTTTATTGCTTCTGCCCACGCCCAGGATGCGGCAGCACCGGCGCAGGCCAGCCCCATCTTCACCCTGATCATGTTCGTGGGCCTGTTCCTGTTCATGTACCTGCTGTTGATCCGGCCACAGCGCAAGCGCCAGAAGGAGCACCAGGCGCTGGTCAATGCCCTGAGCAAGGGTGACGAAGTGCTGATGACCAGCGGCATTGTCGGCAAGATTGCCCGCCTCGACGACAACTACGTGGTACTCGACGTGGCCGACAACGTGCAGCTCAAGTTCCAGCGTATTGCCGTACACGCCGTATTGCCGAAGGGCACCATCAAGGCGATCTGATCCAGGTCGTCTGATCAAGGCCAGCCCGAGGGCACCTTCATGACCGGCACGGTCAGCTATCCCGAGCGGCTTTCCCTTGCCCAGACGCCGACGCCGCTGCAACTGTTGCAGCGGCTGAGCGACCGGGAGGGCGGGCCGCGCATCTGGGTCAAGCGCGATGACCAGACCGGCGGTGCCACCAGTGGCAACAAGGTGCGCAAGCTGGAGTTCACCCTGGCGCGGGCCCTGGCGCAGGGGGCGGACACGCTCATTACCTGCGGTGGCGTCCAGTCCAACCACTGTCGCGCCACGGCGCTGCTGGGTGCCCAGCTGGGACTGAAGGTGCAGCTGGTGCTGCGCCTAGACACGGCACCCGAGCCACGCGGTAATCTGCTGCTCGACCGCCTGGCCGGCGCCGAGGTGACGTTGCTGGAAAAAGCCGACTATGTGGCCCACCAGCGCACCGATTTTGCCGAGTGGCAGAACCGCTGCCGCGAGCGGGGCGGTCACCCCTGGTTCATTGCCACCGGTGCCAGTGATGCCACGGGCGTCTGGGGCTATGTGCGCTGCGTCGGGGAGTTGGCCGAGGATTTTCGGCACCACTGCATCGCACCGTCGGTGATCGTGCACGCCACCGGCTCGGGCGGCACCCAGGCCGGGCTCAGTGCCGGGGTTGCGCTGTACGGCCTGCCGTCCCGCGTGACCGGCATCGCCGTCTGCGACGACGCCGACTATTTCCAGCGCAAGGTCCGGCAGGACCTGCGCGCCTGGCAGACTCTCTACGGGGTCGATATCGACCCGGACAGCATCCCCGTTGACGTGGACGATCGGCACATCGGTGCCGGTTACGCCGTGGCCGGCGAGGAGGTTTTTGCCTGCATTCGCGATATTGCCGCCCTGGAGGGACTGGTGCTCGACCCGGTCTACAGTGGCAAGGCATTCCTCGGCATGCTGCGCAATCTGCGCGCCGGTGAGTACCGCGACTGTGACGACATCGTGTTTGTCCACACCGGCGGCCTGTTTGGCCTGCTGGCCCAACAAGAACAACTGCAACTGTAGGGCCTGCCCACGCGGGCTTCGGGGGAGCGTCAATGGAAGCGGTGTTGTCCACAATCAGTGATTTTGTCTGGGGGCCGGTGCTGTTGGTGCTGATCCTCGGCACCGGCCTGTACCTGATGCTGGGCCTGGGTGGCATGCCGATCCGCAAGCTCGGCCTTGCCTTTCGGGTGATGTGGGCCGGTCGCAAACCCCAGGGACCGGGGGATGTGGCGCCCATCGGCGCACTGATGACTTCGCTGTCGGCGACGGTGGGCATGGGCAACATTGCCGGCGTCGCCACGGCCATCGGCATCGGCGGCCCGGGGGCGCTGTTCTGGATGTGGTGTACTGCCCTGGTGGGCATGGCCACCAAGTACGCCGAAACCCTGCTGGCCATGCACTACCGCGAGACCAGCCCGCTCGGGCACAAGACCGGTGGGCCCATGTACTACATCAAGAACGGCATGGGGCCGCGCTGGATGTGGCTCGGCGTGCTCTTTGCCCTGTTCGGAACCCTGGCCGGCTTCGGCATCGGCAACTCGGTACAGTCGAGCGA
>JBJHAZ010000280.1:0-3480 GCA_050485225.1 Gammaproteobacteria bacterium | reverse complement strand
CCCTCGTCCTCCGGCTCCTGGCGACGCAGGAACCACAGGAACAGATCCTGATCTTCACTCTCGAGCAATTGCTGGTACAGCAACTGGTCCGCAGGGTCGATGGTCGGATAGATGTGTTCGACAAACGGTTGCAGAATCAGGTCCAGCTCGAGCATGCCGCGACGGCTGGCCCACATGAGTCGGTGCTTGTCCATGGGTGTCCAATGGTAGGGAAAGTGACCGGCGACCGGTTTGAAATGGCGCCTCGTGACCCCCATTATAGGGGACATCACCCACCGCACAGAACCAGCGGAGCTCAAGGCCTCATGAATCACTGGCAACAATTGCTTTCCGATCTGCCCCACACCGTCGACAGCGAGGGCCACCTGCGCGTCGATGACCCAGCCCCGGGGGAGGCACGACTGATTCCGCGCACGGATCTCGCGGTAATACGCGCCCACGGCGGCGACTGGCGCAAGCTGCTGCAGGGTCAGACCACCTGCGACCTCAATACCATGGCGCCGGATGTCGTCCTGCCCGGCGCGCTCTGCACGCCCAAGGGGCGGGTTGTCAGCAACTTTCACCTGCTGCAGAGGGACGATGATGTGCTCATCATCACCCACGTTTCAGCGGCGGCCGCGCTGCTGGCACACCTCGGCAAGTTTGCCCCCTTCTTCCGTGTCACCCTGGAGCAGCAAGCCCTGCCGCTGCTCGCCACCCTGACCCATCCGGACGGTATCGCGGGGTTGCTGCACGGTCTGCACGGGGATATCGAGGTCACCGTGGGGAAAACCGTCGACTGGAACCACGGTCGCATCGCTGTCATCTCCGGGCAACAACTGCTCGTCACTCTCGACGGTGACCTGCAGGCCGCCTGGCAACAGCTCACCGCCATCGCCGCACCGGGCGGTACCGACATCGCACTGCTCGCCGAAATCCGCGATGGCCTGGCCCGCGTGACCACCCATACCATCGAGGAATTCATCCCGCAGATGATCGGCCTGCACCACACCGGCGCGGTGAGTTTCAAGAAGGGCTGCTACACCGGGCAGGAGGTGGTGGCGCGCATGCAGTACCTCGGCAAACTGAAGCGCCACCTCTGTCGCATGGAGCTGGATATGGAACAACCACCTCGGCCCGGCACACCCTGTTACCTCGAAGGGGCCACCGGAAACTGTGGCCATGTGGTGCTCGGCGCGCCGCGGGGAGACGGTGCCGTGGAGGCGCTGCTGGTGGTGACCGCAGAGGGCGCGGACAGCCCTCGACTGCAGTTCGGCGAGGGCCATGACGCGACGGCCGTACGCCGGCTCGACCTGCCCTTCCGGGACGAGGCCGCTTGAACCTGGAAACCTTTGTCGAGAACAACCAGGCCCTGCTGGCAGGCCTCGGCGGCCTGTCGGTTTTGGTCTTTCTGGTCAGTCTGGCGAGCCTGCCATGGCTGGCCTGCCGCATCCCCGCCGACTACTTTACCCATCGCGACCGCCACCCGACACCCTGGCGGGATCAGCACCCGGTACTGCGCACCCTGGCGCTGTTCGGCAAGAACCTGCTGGGCATCGTGCTGCTGATCGGCGGCTTCATCATGCTGTTCATCCCCGGTCAGGGACTGCTGACGCTCGCCATGGGCATGTTGCTGCTGGATTACCCCGGCAAATATCAACTGGAAAAGAAGCTCATTGCCCGGCCGCTTATCCTCCGCAGCCTCAACTGGCTGCGGGACAAGCGCCAGCATCCTCCGTTGCAGGTGGACGACACCGCAACCGGTTGAGTGCCGCTTCAATCGGGCAACGCGGGCAGCGACCAGTCGATCGGTGCGTCGCCGCGCTCCTGCAACCACTGGTTGGTGCGGGAAAAATGCCGGCAACCCAGAAAGCCACGATGCGCCGAAAGGGGCGACGGATGCGGCGCCTTGAGCACCAGGTGTCGGGCCGTATCGATCAGCGCGCCCTTCTTCTGCGCGTGGCTGCCCCAGAGCAGGAACACCAGCCCTTCCCGCTCGCGGTTGAGACAGTCGATGACCCGGTCCGTAAAACGCTCCCAGCCCTGCCCCTGATGGGCGCCCGCCCTCGCCTGCTCCACCGTCAGCGTGGCATTGAGCAGCAGCACACCCTGCTCGGCCCAGTGGTCGAGACAGCCGTGATCGGGCATGACAATACCGAGATCCTGATGCAGTTCGCGGAAGATATTGGCCAGGGAGGGCGGCACGCGCACCCCCGGCCGTACGGAAAAGCACAGCCCGTGGGCCTGCCCCGGTCCGTGGTAGGGATCCTGGCCGAGAATGACCACCTTGACCCGATCGAAGGGTGTCCTGTCGAGGGCGGCAAACCACTCGGTGGCCGGTGGGTAGATCACCTTGCCCTGCTGCTTTTCCGCCTTGAGAAAGGCCTTCAGGGCCTGCATGTAGGATTCGGCAAACTCGCCCTCGAGGTGCTCCAGCCAGCTGGGGTGGAGACGAATACGGTTCGATTCGCGGGCGTCGGCGGCTGTGGTCACGGTCACTCCTTGCGCGTATTCCCGAGCCGGCCAGGGGTGGCCGTCTTGCGGAGCAGGCAGTTTAGCGGGAGCTGAACCGGAATGGCAGTGACACGGGCAGACGCCTCAATCGTGCACCTTGCCGCGCAGGGCCTTGGTACGGGAAGCCCGGGTCTTGCTGTCGAGCCGGCGCTGCTGGGAGGCTTTGGTGGGACGGGTGGGCTTGCGGCGCTTGGGCACATGACAGGCGGCGTCCACCAACTCCTGAAGCCGATCGAGCGCATCGGCCCGATTTTTTTCCTGGGTGCGAAAACGCTGCGCCTTGATCACCACCACGCCGGTCTCGGTAATGCGGCTGTCCTGCCACTGCAGCAGGCGCTGCTTCACCGCCTCGGGCAACGACGAGGCACGGATATCGAAACGTAGATGTATGGCGCTGGACACCTTGTTGACATTCTGGCCACCGGCGCCCTGGGCGCGAATGGCGCTGAACTCGACTTCGTGTTCACTGACGCGCGGAGCACTGCTCATGGATACTGCCTTTCAGCCCTTGGGTGGTCGCAGGCCAGTCCCGCACGGAGCGCACCTGCAAAGCCGACAACCTAGTGCATTCCCTGCCCCACGTCCACCGCGACGGGCTCAGGCCGAATGCTGGGCGACGTAATCCGCCAGCAGGGCATCGGCGTCTCCGGCCCGGCCGTCTCTCGCCTCCTGGCATGCGCGTGCCTCGCGCACCACGTCACCGATGATCAGCAGCGCCGGCGAAGGCAATCCGGCAGCGGCGACCCGCGCGGCGATATCGGCCACGGTGCCGATGACCGCCCGCTGACGTTCGGTAGTGCCTTCCGACACCACCGCCACCGGATGATCCGTCGCCATGCCTCGCGCCATCAGTCCCGCGCTGATCTCCTCCAGTTTTGACAGGCCCATGTAGACCACCGAGGTATGACCGGGCTGGGTCAGGATGGTCCAGTTGACGGCCAGCTCGCCGTTGCGCTGGTGCGCGGTCATGAAGGTCACGGCCTGGGC
>JBJHAZ010000279.1:0-3492 GCA_050485225.1 Gammaproteobacteria bacterium | reverse complement strand
GTGGTGGTCAGCCTGTTCCCCGGCCGCCAGCTCGGTGAGGGCCAGGTGGACTCGATCATCCACCTGCTGGCGAGCAGTGTTCCCAATCTCGCGCCCGAGCACGTCACCGTGGTCAACCAGAGCGGCCTGCTGCTGTCGCGCAAGAAGCGCGAGCAGGGCGATCTGGACGCCAACCGGCTCAACCTGGTGCGCGAAATCGAGCACAGCTACCAGCAGCGCATCGAGGACATCCTCGCGCCGCTGTTCGGCACCGCCAACTTCCGCACCCAGGTGGTGGCCGAGATCGACTTTTCCCGCCGCGAGGAAACCGCCGAGCGCTACGGGCCCAACCAGACTCCGGAAACCGCCGCGGTGCGCAGCGCCCAGCGCAGCCTGTCCTACAATGGCAGTGACGAGGTGGCGCGGGGCATTCCCGGCGCGCTGTCCAATACCCCTCCCGGCTGGGAACCCTCGGTGATCGAACAGGACGACGAGGAAAACCAGGCCGGCACCAACGGCGGCCAGCCGGGCTCCGTGCGTTCCGACAACGTGATCAATTACGAGGTGGATCGCAACATCACCCATATCCAGCACCAGCGCGGCCAGGTGGAGCGCCTGTCGGTGGCGGTGGTGGTCAATTACCGCGACGGCGTGGACGAGGAAGGCAACGCCATCCGCGTGCCGCTCAACGACACGGAAATGGAGCAGGTAACCCGCCTGGTGCGACAGGCCATGGGCTTTTCGGTACAGCGCGGCGACCAGGTCGAGGTGGTCAACAGCCCCTTCACCGAGCTGGCGGTCGCGGACGACTACGCCACCGACTGGTGGCAGACGCCGGAAGTCATCCAGCTGATCACCACCCTGGGGCGCTACCTGCTGGTGCTGCTGCTGGCGCTGTTGCTGTACCTGACCCTGCTCAAGCCGCTCATGAAGCGCCACCTGGCCGTGACTGCACCGGTTCTGGCGGGCGCCGGTGCCGGTGGCCAGGAACCGGGAATCCGGGTATCCGTGGGAGACGACGATGACTTCCCCGCACCCGACGAGCCCGAGGAAGATCCGCTGCTGACGCCCTTCAACCCCCGTCGCAAGACCCAGGGCTATGAGCGTCACCTGAAAGAGATCCGCCGTGCTGCCGACGAAGACCCGCAGGTTGTGGCCATGGTGGTCCGAGGCTGGATGAACAGCAATGACTAATGCCAAAGCGACCAAACTGAGCGGACTGCGCAAGAGCGCCATCCTGCTGCTGGCCCTCGACGAGGACAGCACCGCCGGCGTATTCCGCTACCTGTCCTCCCGCGAGATCCAGGAGATCACCCAGGAGATGGCGGTGCTCGGCCAGGTGTCCCACGACGAGGTGCGCGAGGTTCTGAAGGACTTCTATACCCAGTCGGAAAAATACTCCCAGCTGGTCAGCTCGAGCGAGTACATCCGCACGGTGCTCACCAAGGCGCTCGGCGCCGAACGGGCCGAGGGCCTGCTCGACGACATCATGGAGCACCAGACCTCCCACACCGGCATCGATGCCCTCAACCTGCTGGAGCCCAACACCGTCGCCGAGATGATCCGCGACGAGCACCCGCAGATCATCGCCACCATTCTGGTGCACCTGGAGCGCAACCAGGCCGCCGATGTACTGGAGCTGTTCGACGAGAAGCAGCGCAACGACGTGGTGCTGCGCATCGCCACCTTCAGCGGCGTGCAGCCGGCCGCGCTGCAGGAACTGACCGAGGTGCTGAGCGGCATGCTCGACGGCCAGAACCTCAAGCGCAGCAAGATGGGCGGCGTGAAGACGGCGGCCGAGATTCTCAACCTGATGAACTCCAGCCTCGAGGAAACCGTCATCGAGACGGTGCGCGCCTACAGCGACGACCTGGCGCAGCGCATCATCGACGAGATGTTCCTGTTCGAAAACCTGCTGGATGTGGACGACCGCGCCATCCAGATGGTGCTCAAGGAAGTGGACCCCAACTCCCTGGCCGTGGCGCTCAAGGGTGCCGCCGACGAGCTGGTGGGCAAGTTCACCCGCAACATGTCCCAGCGCGCCGCTCAACTGCTGCTGGAGGACATGGAAGCGCGCGGCCCGATCCGGGTGTCGCAGGTGGAAGCCGAGCAGAAGACCATTCTGCAGATCGTGCGCCGCATGGCCGACAAGGGCGAGATCGTACTGAGCGCCGGGGACGACGCCTATGTCTGATCAGCCCCGCAAACCCCAATCCGGGCTGTCCGGCGACAGCTGGAGCCGCTGGCAGATGGACGAGCTGCCGCTGCCCGCCAGCCGGTCTGCGCGCGAGCGCCGTGCACCGGCGGCCAATACCCAGGTCAACCTGACCCAGGTACGCGACCAGGCGCGCCGCAACGCCCGGGAAGAGGGCTATAAGCAGGGCTACCAGGAAGGCCACGAGGCCGGTCTGGCCGCCGGCCGCGAGGAGGGGGTCGAACAGGGCTACGCCGATGGTGTGGCCAAGGGCCTTGAGGAAGGTCGGGCGCTGGCGCAACAGGAGCTGCAGCAGCAGTTGCGCGAGATGCTGGAACCCATGAAGCCCATGGCGGAACAGTTCGACCAGGCGCTGGTGCAGCTGCGCGATGAAATCGCCACCGATCTGGTGGAGCTGGCGTTCGAGGCCGGCAAGCATCTCGCACGGGAACACCTCGATGCCAAGCCCTGGCTGATTCTCAGCATCGTGCGCGACCTGCTGCACACCGAGCCCATGCTCAGCGGCAAGCCCCGCGTGTGGCTGCACCCGGACGACCTGATGCTGGTGCGCGAGCAGCTGGGCACAGAATTCGACGCCGCCGGCTGGACCCTCCAGCCGGACGACCAGATCACCCGCGGCGGCTGCCGCGCCACCAGCCAGAGCGGCGAGATCGATGCCACCTGGGAGAGCCGCTGGGAGGCGATGATGGCGCGCACCCGTCGCCGCCGCAGACGCCAGATCGACGATGAACCGGAGATCGGTGAATGACTCCCTCCATCCGGCCCAATACCCACCTCGACTACTGGCGCCACGCGCTGGTACAGGTGCGTGAGCGCGTCGGTCACACCACGCCCTACCGGACCAGTGGGCGCGTGGTGCGCGCGACCGGGCTGGTGCTGGAAGCCGTGGGCGTCAAGGCGTCCCTCGGCAGCGGCTGTCGCATCGAGATCACCCCGCCCGGCAGCGCCGAGCCGCAGTACGCCGAGGCCGAGGTGGTGGGCTTTTCCGGCGAGCGCATCTTCCTCATGCCGTTGATCGAGCTGCACGGCCTGCCGCCCGGTGCGCGCATCTTTCCGCTCAGCGACGATCCCGGCCACGGTGGCCGGCGTTTTCCGCTCGGCTCCGCCCTGCTCGGCCGTGTGCTGGACGGCAACGGCCAGCCTCTCGACGACAAGGGCCCACTGATCGACGTGGCCTTCGCGCCGCTCGCCAACACCCCGGTCAACCCCCTCGCCCGCGCGCCCATCGATCAGCAGATCGACGTGGGCATTCGCGCCATCAACTCGATGCTGAGTGTCGGCCGCGGCCAACGCATGGG
>JBJHAZ010000278.1:0-3492 GCA_050485225.1 Gammaproteobacteria bacterium | reverse complement strand
TGGCGGTACAGCGTGCGCATGGTGGCGATGGGATCGTTCACCAGGTCGGCATAGTGGACATCGGCGATGCGGTCCTCGCCCAGGCGGTCGCGGGTGTCCATGATGCGGTTGGCGTGCTCGGCGGCCTGATAGGTGCAGTTCTCGGCAATCCATTCGCGGTCCACCGTGCCGGTGAAGCCCATGTGCCCCAGCGAGATGATGCTGCAGAAAGAGCCCATGGCGGTGAAGGGATCGCGGTGGGTCCACACCAGGCGTGCGTCGGGATAGACCTTGAGCAGCGTATCGAGCCAGAGCGCGTGGGACGGCATTTTCAGGTTCCAGACGCCGGGGGCCTCCGCCTGCAGCAGTTGCAGGAAACGCTTGTGATAGCGGTAGGCCGAGGTCATGTCGGTGGACAGCAGCCAGTCGCGGTAGTTGGGCAGCTTGCCCCGCGACTCCAGCATCAGCGTCTTGAAATCGTGGGCCATGAAGAACACGCATTCGTTGGGATAGATCGCCGAGCTGCGGTAGTACTTGCCCATGTCCGGATTGGCGGCGAGCATGGCTTTCTCCTGCTCCAGCCGCGCAATGGCACGGGGGTCGGTGGTCAGGGTATCGCTGGTGGGCGGCGGCACCGGGTCGTCGATTTCCCAGGTGAGGGGCGAGCGGCGCGCCGGATCGCAGTTGAGCAGGTTGCTGAGCAGGGTGGTGCCGGTGCGGGGAATGCCGAACACGAACACCGGCTTCTCGATCGGCCGCTCCAGCAGCTCCGGGTGCTTGTCCAGGTAGTCGGTGGTCTTGAGGCGTGCCGCCAGCAGGCCGATCAGGCTGGCGCGATTGCGCGCGGCGCCGCTCTCGGACAGTTCAATACCGTTGAGGTCGTTGACCAGAATATCCAGCCCCTCGCGGTAGCTGTCGCTGTCGAAGCGCTCCAGTCCGGTCTGTTTTTTTGCTTCATCGATCAACTCGTTGACGTTGAGTGTGCTCATGGCGGTGCTCCTTATTTCCGGGGTGTTTGCTGTTATCGGCACGGGGGCTCGATTGTCCCCTGCCCCGGTCGGCGGACGCAAGCGCGGGCCGGCGCCGCACCACAAGAACCCGCGAAAGCATGGTCGTCAACACGGAGCCCTGCCAGGGTGCCTTGCCATGCCCCTCTGTCATGACAACAGGGCAATCAACCGCCAGAATAGACCGTCAACCGACGGACAACGAACAAGGAGACAACATGGAGCTGCGCAACGTGGGCAAGACCGGCCTGAGGGTGTCCGCCATGGGCCTCGGCTGCAACAACTTCGGCTGGACACTCGAGGCGGGGGAATCCGAGCGGATCATCCACCGGGCGCTCGACCTGGGCGTTACCCTGTTCGACACCGCACCGGTGTACGGCACCGAGCCCGGCGCCTCCGAGGCAATCCTCGGCAAGGCGCTGGCGGGACGCCGCCAGGATTGCGTCATTCTCACCAAGTTCGGCGTACCCAACGGCGGGCGCAGCGGTTTCAACACCTCCCGCGCCGGCATCATGACCGAGGTGGAAGACAGCCTGCGCCGGCTGCGCACCGACTACATCGACATCTACATGCTGCACTGGCCCGACCCTACCACGCCGCTGCAGGAAACCCTGCTCGCCCTCGACGACCTGGTGCGCTCCGGCAAGGTGCGCTACATCGGCTGCTCCAACCTGCCCGCCTGGCGACTGGTGGAGGCCATGTGGCTCTCCAGAACCGAACATCTGCACGCCTTCATGGTCAGCCAGAACGAGTACTCGCTGGCCCAGCGCGACGCCGAGACCAGCCTGTTCCCGGCCCTTGAGGCCTACGGGCTCGGCTTCACCGCCTACGCGCCACTGGCCAATGGCCTGCTCACCGGCAAGTTTGCGGCCGGCAAGGAAGCCCCGGCGGACAGCCGGCTGGCCCGTAACACCTGGAACACCGGCAGCCGCTACCTCACCGACGACAAGCTCGCTCTGGCCGACCGGCTCGGCGCCTTCGCCGCCGAGCGCGGCCACACGCTGCTGGAATTGGCACTGGGCTGGCAGTTGTCCAACCCGCTGATCAGCAGCGTCATCGCCGGCGCCACCAGCGGCGAGCAGGTGGAGGCCAACGTCGCTGCCGGCCAGACCTGGCGGCTGTCACCGGACGAGATGGCCGAGGTGGACAAGCTCTGCCACGGATAAGCACTGTCCGACAGCACTGCGTGACCCGGATGCCCCGGGTCGCGCACCCGACTAACCCTCGCAACCCCCGCGCCCCCGAGGAGCCTGCCATGCCCACCACCACCGCTACTGCAGCACCGATCCGCGTCGGCATTCTCAACGATCTGGCGAGCGGCCCACCGGCGCCGGGCGACAGCGAATACTGGCTGACGCTGGCCGTGGACGAGCTGCTGGCCAGCGGCCGACTGGATCGACCGGTGGAGTTCGTTCACGCGTGGGGGCTGGGCCTGCCCCAGGGCACGGCGGCAGCGGTGGAGCGGGCCTTTCACCAGCTCGTGGAACAGGACGTGCTGATGATCGTCGGGCCGGCCATTGGCGACAACGCGCTGGTAGCCACGCCCCTGGCGGAGCGGCTGCAGGTGCCCACCCTCAACTGGGCCGGTTCCGAGCAGGCCCGCGGCGAATACATGTTCCACCTGCAGGTGGGCTCCCACGAGGACGAATCCATCGTGCTGGCGCGCCACCTGGCGCAGGCGGGCTGTCGCCGCATCGGCGTGGTCCACGACCGCTCCCCCATCGGCCAGCGCCATGCGGAATTCCTGCAGGCGGAAGCCGGCATACTGGGCCTAAACATGACGGCCCTGCGCCCGGTGGCACCGCTGGCCACAGACGCCACCGACGCGGTCGCGGGTGTGCTCGACACCGCGCCGGATGCGGTGGTGTATCTGGGGCTGGGAGTCGCCGCGCCCGCCGTGGCCCGCGCGCTGTCGGAGCGCGGCTGGCAGGGACCGCGCGCCATGAACACCGCCGGACTGCGTGGCTACGCCCCGGACTTTGCCCGCTTGATCGACGGCTGGACCTACGTGGACCTGCACTCGGATGACAACCGCACCTTGTCCGCACTGCGTCAACGACTGGCACTGCCGCCCCAACGAGCGCTGGCGGCGGCCAAGGGCCATGACCTGGGCCGGCTGGTGGCGGAAGGGCTGGCCCGTGCCCCCCAACTGACCCGCCACGGCGTCCGGCACGGTTTGGAGCAGGTCAAGTACCTGCCCGCCGCGCAGGGCCACGAGGGTACGCTGCTGGGGTTTGGTCATTGCGACCGTGGCGCCCTGCACGGTCGCTATCTGGTGGTGCGCCAGTGGCGTGACGGCGTCTCGGTGCAGATTTGACCGCAGCCTTCCAAACTCCGGGCCGGTACTGACCGACTGGCCCGACCCGCCGGCTGACCGCCCTACTCCTCCCGAAACACACGCTCGCGACTTTCGCGAATCGCCTTCACTTCCACGCAATACTCCGCGGTGGGACGCACCAGCAGGCGCGGGATGCCGATGGGCTCTCCGGTTTCGAGACAGTAGCCG
>JBJHAZ010000277.1:0-3501 GCA_050485225.1 Gammaproteobacteria bacterium | reverse complement strand
CGTGTGCGGCGTCGGCCCGAACTGGGAAGGGGTTAGGGCCGGGCCGGGTCAGCCGCGGCTGGGCAGCTCGACGATGGAGTAGCCCTGGGCGGACAGCTCGTCGCGGTGGGTCTTGGCGATCTGCTTGATTTCGACCAGGTGCTTGCCGTCTTCCACCCACTTGCGGGTCACGGTACCGTCGATGAAGATCACGTCGCCATCCGGGTTGTGACGGCGGATTTCACACTTGGACTTGCGCAGGAAGCCGTCGTCGCCCATCCAGTTGGTGGCGTGGTGGGTCAGCCAGCTGCAACGCTCGGGGCCGTAGTCGTAGGCGCCGGGGGCACCCACTTCCAGGGCGAAGGCCTCGTCCCAGTGAACGCGCTCGGGGCAGTCGGGCACATTGAAGCGGTTCTTGATGCCGGTGCCGGGGTGCTTCTGCTGCATCTGCCAGGCGAGCTTGTTGGCGCGGATGTAGAGGCCGCCCCAGCCCTGGGCGTAGCAGATGAAGCCGGTGACGGTCATCGGGCCTTTCAGCATCTTCGGCAGTTCCTCGCCTTCCTGGACATCTTCCCAGTAGCGGGGCGTGGCGCCGCGGATCTCTTCCTTCGCGTAGAGCTTGTACCACTCGGCCAGCTGCTCGTCGGTGAAGGGCTCCACTTTACCCTTGACCTCGTTGTACTTGGTGCCGCGCTCGCGGGCTTCGTCGCGGTCGGTGCGGAACACCCAGCTGTCGGCGTCGGCCACCAGGTCGCCGTCCTGGTTGTAGAAGTCCACGTGGTAGATCTGCTGGAAGGCGCGACCGGCGAAGCGGGTCTGGTGCTCCACCAGGTCCTTCAGGTAGGCCTCGGTGGTGATCACGTCGTTGCGCTTGACCGGCTTGTGCCAGTTCCAGTCGGCGCCGGCCCACATGGCGTGCACGCCGGACAGGCCGCCACAGTAGCCGGAGATGATGCGGCTGGTGGAGAACAGGAAGCTCGGCAGTGCCAGCAGGTCGCCGTACTTGGTGTTCCTGGCGTACTCGGGGTCACACCACAGCGGGTTGTCGTCGCCGATGCCGTGGGCGTAGTGACGGATGGCGTCGCGGGTGGCTTCGTAGTTCCAGGGCTCGACGGTGTTGGTGATCTTGACGCCGATGCGCTGGCGGAGGTCGGCGAGACCCTCCTCGGTGATCTTGGGAAACTTGTTGGTGGACATGACTCTCTTCTCCTGAGGGTATTAGTTGCCGGCCCCGGCCGCAGCAGCGGCCTCACGGTCGCGAAGGACCTTGCGGTGAACCTTCCCGGCCGGGGTTTTGGGCAGTTCACTCACAAATTCGATGACACGCGGGAATTCGTGTTGCGCCAGGCGCTCCCGCGTGAAGTTCTGCAGCTCCTTGACGAAGGCGTCGCTCGCCGGACGGTCGGTGACCACAAAGGCTTTCACCACCTGGCCGCGGGTTTCGTCCGGCGCGCCGATGACGGCCACTTCCTGCACGTCGTCGTGCTTGAGCATGGTGTTTTCGATCTCCACCGCGCTCATGGTCCAGCCGGCGGAGATGATTACGTCGTCGGCCCGACCGCAGTGGTAGAAATACCCGTCCTCGTCGATTTTCGCGAGATCCTTGGTGGTCTCCCAGTGATCGCGCTTCCAGAGCATCAGCTCGCCCACCTCGCCGGGTTGGCTCGGCCGGCCCTCGCCGTCCTGCACTTCCAGTTTGAGGCCGGGAATCGGCTTGCCCAGCGAGCCGGGTTTGACAGTGTAGTCCTCGGCGCCGGGAAAGTTGACCAGCACCACGCCGATCTCGGTGGTGCCGTACATGCTGCAGGCCGGTACGTGGAAAGTGCTGTCGATGAAGTCGAGGGTCGCCGGGTCGATGGGCTCACCGGTAAAGGACAGCTTCTTGATGGCGAAGTCGAACTCCTCGGCCTTGCCGGAATTTTTCATCATGCGGTAGTGGGTCGCGGCCGCGGACATGTTGGTGATGCCGTAATCCTGCATGGCCTTCATCAGGCGCACCGCATCGAAGCGGCCGGCGAAGGTGCCGGTGGTCACGCCCAGCGCCAGGGGCGCCAGGGTGCCGTGCCACAGGCCGTGGCCCCAGGCCGGCGAAGACGGGCAGAAGAACTCGTCGCCGGGGCGGATGCCGGTGCCGTACAGGGCCGCGAACATCAGGGTGACCAGCGCCTTGTGGGTGTGCTTGACCGCCTCCGGCAGCTCGCGGGTGGTGCCGGAGGTGTACTGGAACACCGCCAGGTCGTTGGCGCTGGTCTTGCAATCGTAGGTGGCGGGGAAGCGCTGGATCTCGGCGAGCAGGTCGTCGTTGGCGACCACTACCCTCAAACCGTCCACCTGATGGGCGATGTCGGATTTCTCGTCGTTGGTGACCAGCAGGCTCGGCTTGCAGTCGTCCACCCGCAGCCGCAGGCCGTCCAGGCCGAACAGGGTGAACAGCGGCACGCTGATGGCGCCGCGCATCATGGCGCCGAACAGGCTGATGTAGAAGGGCAGGGAAGGTTCCAGCATGAAGGCGATACGGTCGCCGGGCTGGATGCCCTGTTCCTCGAGCCAGTGGGCAAACCGGGCCGAGCCGGCGGCAATCTCGTCGAAGCTCAGGATCTCGTCGGCGCCGTCGGCGTGGGCGATCCGTACTGCCGTGCGCCCGGAGCCATCGGCGTGCCGGGTGATGCACTCATGGGCAATATTGAGGTGTTCGCGATCGCCGTCGAACAGCTCCCACAACGCCGCGGAGTTGGCGTGGGCCTGGGCATCAGCGAAGGATGTGTACTCGGTCAGCTTTGCCATCAATCCACCTGTGGTTTTTATCCGGCGCTGCGAGAGCGCCGTTGATCAGTGTGGCTGCACTCTGCCACAAGCGATCATTATTGTAAATATCGAACACTGTTCTATATAATGAATGATCGGCCCTGCCCAGATCCGGCCGCTCGGATCCGCCCGCCAGGATCCATAGCCACGCTTGATGCGTGTTCGTGGCATGGTCGACGCGTCTGTTCCAGCTGATCTGTTCCAGCCTGTCTATCCCAAACCAGGAGACCCCCTTGACCGACCCCGTCCCTCAGGACCGAGAACTCGCCCGGGTGCTCAAGGAGAGCAAGGCCCCGGCCATATCCCGCGCGGCGGCGATCCTGCGCCTGCTGGGCAAGAGCGATGGGCCGCTCGGCCTGCAGCCCATTGCCCGCACGCTGGGCCTGGTGCCCAGCACCTGCCTGTATGTGCTCCGCGCGCTGGTGGCCGAGGAGCTGGTGGCGTTCGACCCGGAGACCAAGCGCTATTCGCTGGAAGCCGGGGTGCTGACGCTGGCGCGCCAATGGTTGCGCCGCAACCAGTTCACCGACCTGGCGCAGCCGACGCTGGATCGGATCAGCCAGCAGTTTGATGTCACCATGCTCGGTGTCCACGTGGTGGGCCTCGATCACATCATTGTGGTGGCCGTGTCCCAGTCCGGTGCCACCTTCCAGCTGTCGGCCCAGATCGGCAGTCGCTTTCCGGCGCTGATCAGCGCCACCGGCCGCTGTGTGGCGG
>JBJHAZ010000276.1:0-3520 GCA_050485225.1 Gammaproteobacteria bacterium | reverse complement strand
GCACAAGGGCATCATGGTGGAACGTCTGATCATCGAGGGCGCATCGGGGCATTCCAGCGATCCCGCGCTGGGCCGCAACGCGCTGGAGAGCATGCACAAGGCCATCGGCGCGCTGCTCGACCTGCGCCGCGACCTGCAGGCGCGCTACAACAATCCGCTGTTCGCGGTCAGCGAACCCACCATGAACCTGGGCTGCATCCACGGGGGCGACAACACCAACCGCATCTGTGGCGACTGCCGCCTCGACTTCGAGCTGCGCCCGTTACCGGGCATGAACCTCGAGGACATTCAGGCGGAAATCGAGCGACGGGTATTTCCACTACGAGAGAGCGACGGGGTCGACGTGCGACTGGAACACTTCAAGGTGCCGCCCTTCGCCACGCCGGAGCACTCCGAACTGCTTCGGCTGTGCGCACAGCTCACCAACCACGCTCCGGAGGCGGTGGCCTTCGCCACCGAGGCACCCTATCTGGCGGACATGGGCATGGAGGTGGTGGTGATGGGCCCCGGCAGCATCGACCAGGCTCACCAGCCCGACGAATACCTTGCCCTCGACACGGTGGAGCCGAGCATCGAGACCCTGGAGGCGCTGATTCGTCGCTTCTGCGTCTGAGCCGCCAACGACGCTCAGCCGTTGGCGACAGCGGTGAGCGCGGGATCCAGATCGTTGGCGGCCACCGGCCGGCCGAACAGGTAGCCCTGATAGCACCGACACCCCGACTGCAGCAGGAAATCCCGCTGTTCGGCCGTTTCGACGCCCTCGGCCACCACCACCAGGCCCAGGCTGCTGGCCAGCGCGATGATGGTCCGGACAATGGCGGCATTGCCGGGGCTGTCGAGCACGCCGCGCACGAAGGAGCCGTCGATCTTGAGGGTATCGAAGGGAAAGCGACTCAGATAGCCGAGCGACGAGTAGCCGGTACCGAAGTCGTCGAGGGAGAAACGAATACCCACCGCGCGCAACCGCTCCATGGTTTCGATGGCGGTATCGACATTTTCCATCAGCAGGCTTTCGGTCACCTCCAGCGTCAGCAGGTTGCGCGGTGCACCGCTCTCGTCGAGTACGGCGATGACCTCCTCGGCAAACCCGGGACGCTGGAACTGGCGCACACTCACGTTGATGGAAAGCCGAATCCGCGCCATCGCCGGCACGGCCGCCCAGGCGGCCAGCTGACGGCAGCCCTCGCGCAGCACCCAGCTGCCCAGCGCCTGGATCTGCCCGGTTTCCTCCGCCAGAGGTACAAACAGCGCCGGAGAGACCAGACCGCGCTCAGGGTGCTGCCAGCGCACCAGCGCCTCGACACCGATCATGCGGCCGCCGCGGTCCACCTGGGGCTGGAAGTGCAGGCGCAGCTGCTCGCCACCGGCGTTGAGCGCCTCGCGCAGCTCGCCCTCCAGCTTGACCCGCTCCAGGACGGCGGCCTCCATGTCCGGCTCGAACCAGCGCAGTGCTCCAGCGCCCTCGCGCTTGGCGTGGGACAGGGCGAGGCTGGCACAGGTCATCCAGTCGTCCGCGCTGGCCACCTGCTCGTCCAGGCGCGCCACCCCCACGCTGAAACTGCCGTTGTGCAGGTAGCCGTCCAGGTCGTACGGCCAGGACATTTCCGCCACCAGCGACTCGAGCCACTCGGGCTGGGGCAGGTGATCCACCACCACCGCGAACTCGTTGCCGTCGACCCGGGCAAGCTGTTCGCCGTTGATCCCCTGACGCCGCAGCCGCGCGGCCGTGCGGGTCAGCAACAGGTCGCCCATTTCGTAGCCCAGGGTGTCATTGAGCACCTTGAAGCGGTTGATGTCCAGCAACACCAGCAGCGCCTCGCCGCCCCGGTCGCAGAGCGACTGCAGCGTCTGGTGCAGGTGACCCCGGTTCGGCAGGCCCGTCAGGGAATCGTGATACGCCAGGTGATGAATCTGTTCCTCGCGCTCGCGTTGATCCGTGATGTCGGTGAAGGTCGCCACGAAGTGGCGTTCGTAGCCACGGCTGTAGCGAACCGCGGTCATCTCCACCCGGGCCACCCGACACGCACCGGTGCTTCGCGTCATCTCGCCGCGCCAGATGCCCTGCTGATAAACCGCCGCCAGCGCCTGCTCCATGGACTCGCCGTCGACGGAAGCGAAGCCCAGGTCATTCAACCCCCAGTTGCGGATGCGCTCGGACTTGAGCCCGGTCATGCGGCACAGCGCGGCATTGCACAGCTGCACCCGACCCTCCTCATCGAACAGCACCACCCCGTCGCTGATGGCCGCGATCACCTCCAGCAGCCGCTCCCCAGACATGTTCAGCAGATGCTGGTTGTAGCGCAGGTGGTGATCGAAGGTGACCGCCAGCAGGGATGCCATCACCACCAGCACGGTGGTACCACCCAGCGCCGTGGCCAGCCATTCGGCGGCCTCGTCGATGCCGGTCGTATCGCCCCAGGCGGCCTCGTGGGGCACGATCTGGGCCGCCAGCATGCCCATGAAGTGCATGCCGAAGATGGCCGTGGCGATCAGCGCCGCCACCAATAACAGTCGCAGCCGAAAGCCCGGCGAAAACACACCCCCCACCAGCAGCCGGCGTACCTGAATGGCAAACATGCCGAACACCACCGCCACCAGCAGCGAGGCCACAAACAACACCGGCCGGTACCGCAGGTCGGCGGGCATCTCCATGGCCGTCATGCCGAGGTAATGCATCACGCCGATACCCAGACCCAGGACGGTTCCGGCCAACAGATCACGCCAGCGGCGACCGGGATTGCTGATGACGTGCAGGGCATAGCCGCCCGCCAGAATGGCGGGCAGCATGGACAGAACGGTGATCGTCGGTTCGTAACGGACGGGAAAAGGCAACCGGAACCCCAGCATGCCGACAAAGTGCATGCTCCACACCCCGACGCCCAGGATGATGGCACCCAGCCCCAGCCAGCCGGCGGCGCGCTTGCGACTGGCGCTGTGACGGACACTCTCGGCCATCATCAGTGCGGCAAAACAGGCCACCAGTGCGATCAGGAAGGAAAACAGGACCAGCGGCATGTAGTGCTCGCCCACATGCGCATGGCCGTTCACAACGCCATGAATCATAAACGGCTTCTTTGTAGTTATGGGTGCGACGGCCCCGTCGGGCACGCCTCGGGTCAATCAAAGTCACTGCCCTGACTCAGACTGCCACAGATACACGACGGACCGCGACAACTCCAAGGAAACCGAATGAACGGATCGTTTTGATCGACCGGCGGTCTTCAGTCCCCACGACTGGCCAGGGCGGCGTGGATTGCTTCCGGAGCGGGAGTGGGGGTGGAGAGGGGGTAGCGAGCGGCGTCAGGCGGCCGAGCCGGCCACCTCGACACGGTTGCGACCGGACGCCTTGGCCCGGTACAGGGCGCGGTCGGCCCGGGAGAGCATGTGATCGAGATCGGCCGAACCCGCCTCGCAGGCGACCACACCGAAGCTGGCCGTGATGGGCTGGGTGCAGGCGCTACCGTGGCAGTCGAGCGACACCGGCGCTGCCGAAAACCGCTCCCGCAGGCGCTCCGCGAGC
>JBJHAZ010000275.1:0-3554 GCA_050485225.1 Gammaproteobacteria bacterium | reverse complement strand
GGATCCGGTCGGCATGGGCAATGAGATAGTGGGAACGGTTGGAGAGTGCGATCGCGGCGAGAATGACCAGCTCGTCCTGCGGAGAAGTCGCCCGCGAATGCTGCTCCAGCAGGGCTAGAGCGACGGGTGTGGTCGCTGCCAGAGCGTAATCCGCTTCGCCGGCGAGTAGGCGCTGAAGCGACGCCTTGCCGCTGTCGTCGTAGACCACTTCAATCGGCAGTCCGTCCCGGGAAGGGTCAAAGTACCCTTGCTGCTCGGCTACCTTGGTGGGCGCATCGGCAATCCAGCCGGAACCACTGATCAGGACAGGGGCCGACTGTTCAGCCAGCCCCGGGGCAGCGGCGCCAACCGTCGACAGAAGCAGAACCACCCACCAACCGGCAACCCTCGGCCCGGCGCCTCGAGCGAAGACACCGCATCCCGCGCTTATACCCACAACATCACCCGCCACCGCGCTTGTTATTCCCCATTACTCACTAGGCAAAGGTAGCACAACGGCTGTCCCTGTCGGCAATCAGAGCGACGACAGGGGCTTTGTGGGGGATGAATGCCAGGGCGGAGTGCCCCGACAGCCGATCAACTGGCGCGGGCGTTGCGGTTGCCGTCGCGACGGCGGCCCTGGCCACTGCCAGCCGGCCGACCGTTACCGGACGCCGCACCCTGTCCCGAGCGACCGCCGCTGCGGCGCGGTCGAGACGGGGCATTGCCGGGACGGCGCTCACCGCCGCCCGGACGACCCTGGGGGAGGGTTTCGGTCGCTTCATAGCCGGCCACATCCTCGCGGGGGATGGCCCGGTTGATCAGACGCTCGATGTCGCGCAGCTGCTTGCTCTCGTCGGCACTGACCAGCGACAGCGCCTCACCGGAGGAGCCCGCACGACCGGTGCGACCGATGCGATGCACGTAATCTTCCGGCACATTGGGCAGATCGAAGTTGATCACCTGGGGCAGCTGGTCGATGTCGATACCGCGCGCGGCGATATCGGTGGCCACCAGAATCTGTACCTTGCCGTTCTTGAACTCGGCCAGCGCCTTGGTGCGCTGTGCCTGGCTCTTGTTGCCGTGGATGGCGGCAGCCTGAATGCCGTCGCGGTCCAGCAGCTTCACCAGCTTGTTGGCGCCGTGCTTGGTACGGCTGAACACCAGCGCCTGATGCCAGTTGTTCTCGCGAATCAGGTGGCTCAGCAGCGCCGCCTTGCGGCCCTTGTCCACCGGCACCACGGTCTGCTTGACCGACTCGGCAGCGGTATTGCGCGGCGCCACGTTGATCTCGACGGGATCGTTGAGCAGGCCCTTGGCAAGACCGCGGATATCGTCCGAGAAGGTGGCGGAGAACAGCAGGTTCTGGCGCTGCTTGGGCAGCTTGCCGAGGATCTTGCGGATGTCGTGGATAAAGCCCATGTCGAGCATGCGGTCGGCTTCGTCCAGCACCAGGATTTCCACGTCGTCGAAGCGGACGGCGTTTTGCTGATACAGATCCAGCAGGCGGCCGGGGGTGGCCACCAGCACATCGACGCCGCGACGCAGCACCATCATCTGGGGGTTGATCTTGACGCCGCCGAACACCACGGCGGAGCGCAGGCCGAGGTGACGGCCGTAGTCGACCACGCTCTCATGGACCTGGGCAGCCAGCTCGCGGGTGGGGGTCAGCACCAGCGCGCGGATGCGGTTGGCGGCGATGGGCGGCTTGCCGCGCAGGCGCTGCAGCATCGGCAGGGTAAAACCGGCGGTCTTGCCGGTGCCGGTCTGGGCGGCGGCCATCACATCCACACCTTCGAGAATGGCGGGAATGGCGGCAGCCTGAATCGGGGTTGGGTCGGTGTAGCCCTGATCGGCCACGGCGCGAACGAGGTCAGAAACCAGTCCGAGAGATTCAAAAGTCATGCAATATTTTCCTGAGGGTGTCACGGACACCACAAAAATCCGATCGTCCGCAACACGCGGGGACCGTTGAGGGTGGGCACCAAAGGGGTCGGAGGCTGCACGGATGCAGGGAAACCTTGTCCAGCGGGGCGCGGGTGCGCCTTAATCGAGCCCGGGTACCGTGAGGCACCGGGAGGGCTTAAGCAGGGCGCGGGGCGACATGCAGTAATTGGCGCCCGAAAGGAGGGAGCGTCGTGCGGTCCATTGGCCGCCACGACAAACAACTAAAGATGACGCGCTTCCCCGGCATCATCCCGGGGAAGGCGCGCAGTCTAGCACGATTGAACGGACGGAAGTAAAGCGATTGCCGAGCAGGGCGCCATGGCCGTCGCTCAGGGCAGCGCGTGCTCTTCTTCCTCTTCCTCGCGCTGGGGCGGCAGCAGGTCCTCGCGCTTGAGCTTGAGTGCCAGGGTGGTATTGGCCGCCACGTAGAGCGAGGAATAGGTACCCACCGCCACACCGATGATCAGCGCGATGGCGAAGTTGCGGATCAGCTCACCGCCCACGAACACCAGCGCGAACAGCACCAGCAGGGTTGTCAGCGAGGTGATGATGGTGCGCTGGACCATCTGGGTCATGGACTCGTTCAACACCTCGATGGTGTCGCCCTCGCGGATGACCCGGAAGTTCTCCCGGATCCGATCGAACACCACGATGGTGTCGTTGAGGGAATAGCCGATCACCGCCAAAATCGCCGCCAGTACGGTCAGATCGAACTCCAGCCGGAAGATGGAGAAGATCCCCACCACGATGATCACGTCATGGATCAGGGCCGCCACGGCACCGAGCGCAAACTTGTACTGGAAGCGAATCGCTACATAAAGCATCACCACCAGCAATGCGGCCAGCAGGCCGAGGCCGCCGTCATCGCGCAGCTCCTCGCCCACCTGGGGGCCGACAAACTCGAGGCGCTGCACTTCCATGCCCGCGCCAGAGGTACCGAGCGCTTCGACAATCCGCTCGGCGCCCCCGGATTCCAGCGCATCCTGCATGCGAACAAGAATATCGCGTTCGGAGCCGAACTGGACCACCACCGGGTTCTCGAAGCCGGCGGCGTTGAGCTTTTGCCGCAATTCCTCGAGGTTCGGTGGCTCCTCGAACAGGATTTCGGCCTGGGTGCCGCCGGTGAAATCGAGGCCGAGCACCAGGCCGTTCTTCCACAGGGACGCCAGGGAGGCCAGTACCAGCACCACGGACAGCACCACGGTCACCCGGCGCAGGGCCATGAAGTTGATGGTTTTCTGGGGGGTAATCATTGCTCTGCTCCCGCTGCGTCAGATCAGCAATTTCTGTACGTTGCGCCCGCCATACACCAGATTGACCAGTGCGCGGGTGCCGAAGATCGCCGTGAACATGGAGGCGAGAATACCGATGGACAGGGTGACGGCGAAGCCCTGCACGGGACCGGTGCCGATGGCAAACAGGATCAGCGCCACGATCAGGGTGGTGATGTTCGCATCGAGGATCGACACAAAGGCGCGGTCATAGCCGGCACTGATGGCCGCCTGAACCGAGAGGCCGTTGGCCAGTTCCTCCCGTATCCGCGAGAAGATCAGCACGTTGGCATCCACGGCCATCCCCACCGTCAGCACCACCCCCGCGATGCCGGGCAGTGTCAGGGTGGCGCCGAA
>JBJHAZ010000274.1:0-3555 GCA_050485225.1 Gammaproteobacteria bacterium | reverse complement strand
AGGTCCCTGCTGCGACGCCAGCTGGTGTGGAAGGACCTGCGCCTGGCGGACATCGCCCTGTACCTGGTCGAGGACGATGCCGGTCGCTGGCGCGTCGACGGCCTGGGTGAGCCGGGCGAGGCGGACCTGTCCGGTATGCTCGACATGCTGTTTCACAGCGATCGCATCGCCCTCGGCAATACCACCCTCCACCTGGCCTTCTACTCCGGCACCGAAACCCGCGTGGAGGCTTCCGATGTCCAGCTGGAAAACGCGGGAGATTTCCATCGGCTCACCGGTGCCGTGCGGCTCGCGGGCATGGCGGAGTCGTCGCGCTTCATCTTCGAGGGTCGTGGCCGCCCGGATCGGCTGCGGGATTTTTCCGGGCGGGGCCACCTCACCCTCAACGAACTGCATTTCAGCGGCGACCTGAGCGGCCTGGCGCGTCAGTGGCTGCCCGACGCCATCGATCGCATCGGCGAGCTGCATTCCAACATTCACATGGAGACCTGGCTGGAGGTCCGCCCCGGTGGCGAACTGCGCACCCGCAGCCTGTTCCGCGCCGACCAGATTCCCCTCAACTGGGTTCGCGATGTGCCCGATGCCCGCCACGTGCAGGCAGAAGTGCTGGGCTGGCTGACCCCGGGCGAGGACTGGGGTATCAGCCTGCAGGACCTCGCCTTCGAGTGGCGGGGGGTGTCGTTCGAGCCCTTTGATGTGCGCTTCAGCCAGCGGCTGGGCGCGCGCTGGACGGATTTCTCGCTGGCCATGAACCGCATCGAGCTGGACGGTGCCGGCAAGCTGCTGCTGGCCACGGGCCTGCTGCCCGAGCGGGCAGCGTCCGTTCTCACCGAACTGGCGCCCCGGGGCGAGGCGCACAATGTCCACGCCGACTTCAGCCTCGACGGTGATCAGCCCCGCGTGCGGGTGCGGGGCAATCTACAGCAGGCTGCCGTGGGCAGTTGGCGCAACGCGCCCGCCGCGCGCGGCATCGACGGTTATTTCGAGGCGGGCCTGCGCGAGGGGATGGTGGCGCTGGCCAGTGAGGATCTCGCCCTGTGGTATCCGCAGATCTACGACGACTTCATGCCCTATGGGCGGGTGCGCGGACAGGTGCACTGGGCGTGGCGGCCCGATGAATCGCGGGTGCAGGTGGACGCCGGGCCGGTGACCGTCTCCGACGAGGCCGGTCACGGACGGGTCTGGCTCGACCTATCGTTGCCGATCAACCAGCCGGAGCGCGGTCCTGAGATGACGCTGCAGGTGGCGCTGCGCGACAGCCATTCCCGTTACCGGGATCGTTACCTGCCCACCACCCTGCCGGCGACCCTGCGCAACTGGCTCGACGAGGCAATCGGCGACGCTGCCATTCCCCGTGCGGACTTTCTCTGGCGCGGCTCCTTCCGGGACCCGGAGGATCGCACCGTCCAGCTCGGGCTGAGCGTTCGCGATGGCGCGCTGGCATTCGACCCCCAGTGGCCGGTGCTGGAAGCCATCGACGCCGAGCTGTTTCTCAACGATGCCGACCTGGACGTGACGGCCAGCAGCGCCACCCTGGACGGGCTGGCGGCCCGGGATGTGTCAGTCAGGCTGCGCCGCGCCGATGTCGGCGATCCCGTGATCGACGTGGCCGGCGAGGTGAACGGCGAAGTGGCGCGGGTGCTCGACATCCTGCTGGCCTCGCCGGTGGGCGCCAACCTCGGTTTTCTGGACGCCTGGGAAGCGGGCGGCGATGTTACCGGCCAGCTCGATCTCCACCTGCCCCTCGAGCGGCTGGCAAGCGATGGCCGCTACCGGGTGACCACCGAGGTCACGGCCGGTGTGTTGCGCTCGCCGGTACTGAAGTTCGACTTCGACCGCATAGCCGGGCCACTCGCCTTCGACTCGGAAACCGGCTTGTACTCCGACGGCCTCGAGGGGCAGCTGTGGGGAGAGCCGGTGGCCGCGGTCATCACGGCGGATGGTCGGCGCACCACGGTGGCGCTGGACGGCGAGCTGGATCTGGATGACCTGGCGCGCCAGTGGTGGCCGGCCCAGACCGTGGCCTCCGGTCGTACCCTGTTCGATGCCCGCCTGCAGCTGGAGCATACCGATCTGGAATCGAGTCGGCTGCTGGTCAACTCCGAGCTCGAGGGGGTCGAGGTGGTGTTGCCGGAGCCGCTCGGCAAACAGGCCGACGATACCCGTTCGCTGTCGGTCGATATCGAGTTGCCGCGGGTTGGCGAGCACTGGGAGCTGCACTGGCGTTACGGGGAAGAGCTGCTGGGACGACTGCAGTTCCACGACGACCGCTTCGAACGGGGCGCGGTGGCTCTGCGGCGCCCCTTGCCCGCCTTGCCGGATGCCGGCGGCCTGTTGTTTGCCGCGAACGCGGCCAGGGTGGATTGGCGCGACTGGTGGCAGCGCTATGAGGATCTCGAGCTGCCCCATCCGGGGGTGCTCGAGGCCGGTGTGGCGCTGCCCGTGGCCGTGGACCTGCAGGTGGAGTATCTCGAAACCGGCTGGCTCGCGCTGGAGAATCTGAGCGTGCAGGGAGGCGGCAGCGGCGGCGACTGGGCGTTCGAGGTCGATTCGCAGCAGGTGGCTGGCGAGGTACGCTGGCAAGCGGACGCTGAGCGCCCGGAGGCGCGGCTGGTGCTGGATCTCGACTATCTGCGGCTGCCGGCGCCGTCCGATATCCCCGGGGCCGACGAGCCCACCCGAATCGACCCGCGCACGTTCCCCGACCTGACCCTGTCCGTGGCCGATCTGCAGGTTGCCGAGCGCTCGTGGGGCGCTCTGGGCATGGAGCTGACCAGTGACCACCAGGGTGCCCGCTTCGACCGCCTGCGGGGGCAATACCATGGCCTGACCATCAGCCAGGAGGATCGCGAACAGCCGGCCGCCCTGCACTGGTTGTTTGACGGCGAGGAGCACTCCACGACCCTGAGCGGTCAGTTTCATGTGGAGGAGTTTGGCGACTTGATCCGCGCCCTCGGGGCCGAGGCGCCGCTCGAGAGCCGCCGCGGTGCGTTCAATCTGTCCTGGAGCTGGCCGGGCAAGCCCTGGGAGCTGCGCCTGGAAACCCTGTCCGGGTTGATGAACTTCGAGCTGGAGGAGGGTGTGTTCCAACGTTCCCCCGGCACGGCCGCCGACGCGGCGATCCGGGTGGTCGGTCTGTTCAACTTTGCGAACTGGGTGCGGCGCCTACGGCTCGATTTCTCGGACTTCTTTACCGAGGGGGTCAGTTTCGACCGCGTTACCGGCGGTGTGATGTTCCGGGCCGGAGAGCTGGTCCTCGACAGCCCCATCGATGCGCGCCTGCCCTCGGGTCAGATGCGCATGACCGGGCGCGTCGACCTGATGGATGAAACCCTGGATCTGCGCATGGTATCGACCCTGCCGGTGGGCACCAATCTGCCCTGGATGGCCGCTATCGTCGGCGGGTTGCCCGCCGCTGCGGGGGTCTACCTCACCAGCAAGATCTTCAGCAGCCAGGTGGACCGGCTCTCGAGTATCAGCCACCATATTCACGGTGACTGGGACGATCCGACGGTACAGGTGGATCGCATCTTTGGAGACAGCGGGCGCTAGTCG
>JBJHAZ010000273.1:0-3594 GCA_050485225.1 Gammaproteobacteria bacterium | reverse complement strand
CTGGCAGACGTCGATGGCGTGGACGGGGCCGCCTTCGCCCATGGCGGTTTGCAGCGCCTGCATGAGTTGCTGTTTGAAGGGGGCTAGCAGGGCTGCGCCCCGGATGTCCTGGTCGTCCTGCGGCGGCGTGTAGCCGGGCGGTTCGCTGGGTTGTGGCCCGCCGGGCGGGTCGGAGCAGCCGGTGAGCAGCACCAGCACCAGGGGCACGGCCAGCAGGGCGGTGCAGAGGGTTTTGATCAGTCGCATGGCGTCCTCGCTTGTCGGGTGGTGCCGGTAAGGATAGCCGCGATGGCGGGCGCCTGCTGGTGTGGGTGTGCTGGCGTGCTGGTGTGGCTGCCCGTGGTCAGTAGCCGGCGGTCAGCAGCCGGCGGGTGCTGGCTGAAGAATCACGTGATCCTTGCGGATGATTTCCCTGAAGGATGGGCTGACGGTGGCCCAGTCCACCAGGTCCACCTTCCACGGCAGGTCGGACTCGGAAAAGGCCTCGCCAAGCCGCGCGAGTAGATCGAGTGACAGCGGTTGTTCGCTAATAACGGCGAGATCGAGGTCGGAGTAGGGCCGGGCCTGCCGCCGCGCCCGGGAACCGAAGCACCAGACGGTCCGCTCGGGCACGTGTTGTCGCAGGATGCTCTGAACGATACGCCATTCCTTGGCGGAGATTTGTACTGGCGGCGTGTTCACGATGCGATCCGTTGCAGCAGTTGGTCGCGCAGGAACTCCGCCTCCTTCAGGAAGTCCGGGATGCCGGCCACGACTTCCAGTGCGACAGTTTCGTCGTAAGTGTGACTGGTGCGAGAGCGCATCTCCCGAAAGCGACGCCAGGCCGGCCAGTCGCCCAGCAACAGCGCCTGCTCGTTGGCCGATCGGATGAGGTATTGAAAGGGGGCGTTGTCGAACTCGTCGGGGCTGGCGGCGGTCATCTGCAGATAGCGCTTGAGCATCTTGTGCGAGAGTTCGTAGGTAAACTCGAAGCGCTGTATCAGGCCGTCACGGATCTGGTCGTCGCCCGTGTCCTTCAGGTAGCGGTCCAGGCCTTGTGCAAGCTTGTCGATGGCGTTGACGAGCGGGGAGATGTCCAGTTCCATGCCATTGCCTATTGCTTCCAGGAAGAGTCCCGATTCTAGCGCAAGGGCGGCCCAGGTAACACGGTCCGCAGGAGCCCGCTCCTCCGGGCGATGGTCAGCCGTGCCGCCCTATCTCTATATCTGCTCCTCCAGTTCCCCTGCATCCCGACTCGCTTCCTCGATCAGTTCGCCATTCTTGCGGGTGCCGCGCTGGTTGCGCTCGATGGCCTCGACCAGCTCGCCGAGGTGCTGGCGCTGTTCCTGCGAGGCGCCGTTGATACCGTTCAGCAATTCGGACACCTGCCGCACGTTGTCGAGCAGGCCGGTCATGGCTTCGCCGGATTCGCTGACGAGCCCGCCGCTCTGCTGGACGATGTCGCTGTTGCGGTTGATCAGTTCCTGGATCTCGCGGGCGGCGTCGGCGGAGCGCTGGGCGAGGCTGCGCACTTCGCTGGCTACCACGGCAAAGCCCCGGCCCTGCTCGCCGGCGCGGGCGGCCTCGACGGAGGCGTTGAGGGCGAGGATGTTGGTCTGGAAGGCGATGTCGTCGATCATGCTGATGATGCCGCTGATGCGTTCGGAGCTGGTGCCCAGCTCGTCCATCTTGGCCACCGCCTCGCGGTTGCGCTCGCCGCCGTGTTCACCCAGCTGGCGGGCGGCATCGGCAATGCGGTGGGCATCCTGGGTCTGGCTGGCGGTGGTATGCAGTGCATCGTTGATGGCGACCATGCGGCGGGCGATGTCGTCGAGACTCTGCAGTTGCTTGCGGTTGCGACCGGCCAGGCGACCCAGCCAGTGGTGCAGGCGGCGGGCGAGGGCCTGGGGGGTGTTGGTGCCTTCCCCGGGATGGGCACGCCGGGGGTGATCGCCCGCAGACGAGGTGAAAGACCGCGCAGCGGTCCGAGAGGGCGGCCTGGGCCGGTGGGCTCCTACGGGGTGGTCGTCCACAGAGTGGGCGCGCGACTGTAGGAGCTCGCTCCGCGAGCGATCCGGCCTGCGCACTGCAGCCGATCGGCGCAACAGGGGTGTCGCCGCCAATCCGCCGAGGGCGAGCACCGCCAGCAGGGCCATCAGCCCGCTGTACTCCTTCAACGTGGTGAGTGCGTCCAGGTGGCCGCGCTGGTCGCCGGGCCGGGTGTCGGCCTGCTCCGGGGCGGCGGGCAAGGTGCGGGCATGCCGATCCACCAGTTGCAGCAGGTGGTTGCGCGCACGCTCGTAGGCGGGCGCGGTCTGTTCGGCGATGTGCTCGCGGGCGCGGGTGTAGTAGTAGGTGGAGGCCAGCCGCAGGGCGGTGTCGCGCTCCCAGCGGTAGGCCACCAGCGCCTCGTGGAACTGCTCGGCGTCCTGTTGCACCGACGCTTCGGGCCGCGAGGCCATGAAGCCGATCCAGTGGCGGTCGATGGCCACGTCCAGCCGTTGGCTGGCCTCGATGGCTTGTAGCGCCTGATCGCGGTCGTTGCCGTGGGCGGCGTTGAACACCAGTACGCGCTGTTCGTTGAGTTCGTCCACCAGCCGGGTCAGATCGGCTTGGGCCTGGACCCGCGCCTGCTGGCCCTGGCTGTCAACCGATGCCGCGTGCACACCCGTCCAGCCGGCCAGGCTCAATGCGGCCAGCAGCACCAGCAGCCATGCGCGGGCAGGGCGGTAGCGGTTGTGGCCGGTTGTGGGGCCTTGGGGACGGGCAGGCATGGCGATAATCCTTGCTCTGTATTTATAGGGATACAGAACACGGTTATCGGCGGGTGGACCGGATTCTTGATGGTTGCCGGTTGATCGGTAGGAGCCCGGTCCCCCGGGCGAACGGGTTTGGCATTAACCCCTATCGCCCGGAGGGCCGGGCTCCTGCGGGTGTGCAGGAGCCGGCAGGTCATCCGGTGTGCCCATTCGGGCGAGTTGGTTTGGGCGAGCGATTTTGGAGGTCAGGCGGTGCGTGCGTAGTCGAGCTGGCGGACGTTGTCGAAGCCGTTGCTGGCCGTCCTGTCGACGGTGATGTGTCGACCGGCCGGGGGTGGGCTGCTTTTGTCGGTGCGGAACACGCTGACCGCTTCGGCCAGATGGCGAGCCTGATCTTCCAGTGAGGCGGCGGCTGCGGCGGACTCCTCCACCAGCGCGGCGTTCTGCTGTGTGACCTGGTCCATCTGGTTGACCGCGACGCTGACCTGCTCGATGGATTGGGTCTGCTCGTTGGACGCCTGCGAGATCTCGGCCATCAGGTCGGAGACGCGACGGACGCTGGTGACGATCTCCTCCATGGCGGTGCCGGCCTCGGCCACGTAGCCACTGCTCTGCGCCACGATGTCGCTGTTCTGGTTGATCAGCTGCTGGATTTCCCGGGCCGCATCGGCGGAGCGTTGCGCCAGGTTGCGCACTTCGCTGGCGACTACCGCAAAGCCGCGCCCCTGCTCGCCGGCGCGGGCGGCCTCGACGGAGGCGTTGAGGGCGAGGATGTTGGTCTGGAAGGCGATGTTGTCGATCACCGAGATGATGCCGGCGATCTGGTCGGAGCTGTTGCCCAGCTCCTTCATCTTGT
>JBJHAZ010000272.1:0-3600 GCA_050485225.1 Gammaproteobacteria bacterium | reverse complement strand
GGATTGGCCACGAGCTGTTGGTCAGGTGGCACCAGACCCACGAAGGGCGTCACCCCCACGCCGCGACGGGTCAACCGATACGGCAGCTGGGCGTGCACCGATACCGCGCGGGATGGCAGGGCGACCTCCTCCCAGCTTTCCCGCAGTGCGGTCTGTAACAGGTCGGCGTCCGTGGGCTCCCACATGCCACCGGGCAGCGCCACTTCGCCACTGTGGCTGTTCATGTGATCGGCGCGCCGGGTCAGGATCACCTCGGGCACCGCCTGCTGAGTCAATGCCACCAGAACGGCGGCCTCACGGCCATTGCCGCGGGGCTGGGGCGCATTCGGGTAGTAGCCGTGCAGCCGTTCCAGCATGCGCGGCAACATGCCGGGTGCCGCCGTCACGGGCGCACGCCCGGCGACTTCGGGGCGGGACTGCAGGGTTGCATCATTGCCTGTCATTATTGGAGCCTGTTTACACCATTATAGGGACCTGTATCACCACCACCAGCCCAGCAGCAACAACACGCCCAGCAGCGCGGTTGTCGCGGGCACCACAGGGACACGCGCCCACCAGCGGTTCCAGCGCCGCTCGAGCCGGCGCCAACCCGACACCGATACGGCCACTGCCCGCTCACCCGTCATCACCCGCACCAGGCCCCGGCGCAGCAACAGCGCCAGCCGGATCCAGATTCTACCGGCGACACTGAAACGCCCAAGCGCGGCACGGACATACCGGGCCGGCATCAGCCATAGGCATACGGCCAGCAACCCCGCCACCAGCAGGGGCCAGACCGACGACCACAGGGCCGCGGGGGTCAACAGGGTCAACATGCCCGCGCGCCAGCCCGGCAGCACCCAGGGTACAATCAATGGCATCGCCGCCAGCAGCGCGAAGGGCAGCCACAGTTGCGGCGGCGCCACCCTCTCGGCCGGGTTCGCCCGCTGGGTCCGATGTACACACTCCATGAAGCGGAGCATCAGCAATGTCGTGGCCACGCTGCCGACCCCGAGCGCCGGCACCAGCCATGGGACAGCGGCACCGTAGTACAGTTCCTTGACCCCGGTCTTGGCAAGCGCGCCGCTGGTCATTGCGGCACCGGCCAGAGACAGCGCGGGAACCGCCAGCAGCAGCCAGTGAAAGCGCGCCAGCCGGTAGTGCATCGCCATGCCGGCCCCGAGAAACAGGGCACCCTTGGCGAAGGCATGATGCATCGCGTACACCATCAGCGCCGTGGCCACCAGCGCCCGGGATTCGGGCCACCACCACCCCGCCGCCAGTACCATCAGCAGATATCCCATCTGACTGACCGAAGACCACGCCAGTACCGCCTTGGCACGGTGGGCCAACAACCCCTGCAGGGCGGCCAGCAGCGCACCGGTCAGTCCAACGATCACCAATACCGGCGCCCACTGGCCCAGCAGGGGGTCCTCCGCAGGCAGAAACCGCCACAAGCCGAGCATGCCGGCCTTGATCATGGCGCCGGACAGCACGGCACTGGCGGCCGGCGGTGCCACCGGATGCGCCTGGGGCAGCCAGATATGCAGCGGCCAGAAACCGGCCTTGATACCCAGCCCGACCAACAGCAGTACCAGCGTCAGACCATCGAGTGGCACACCCTGCCAGTAGGCAAAATCGAGCGCCAGCGGATTGCCCTCGGCAATGCCCGCGGCGTGGGCGCGCATGGCGAGCCCGGCCAGCAGCAGCATCTCGCCGAAAATCGCCAGCTGCAGATACAGCAGCCCCGCACGGCGCGCTTCCGGCCGACCGGAATGGATCACCAGACCGTAGGCCGACAGACTCATCAGCGTAAAGCCCACATAGAAACTCACGCCATCGCGGGCCACGATCAACAGCAGATTGCCGCACAGGGCGAGCAGCCAGAACGCCCAGAATCGACGCTCATCGGGGCTGTTGCGCTGATCCCTCACGGCGTAGAGGGTCGCCGCCCCCCACAGCATCGCAGTAAAGCCGAGCCAACTGCGGCCCAGGGCATCTTCGACCCCCCAACTGGCCGACGGCCAGAGCTGGGGCGCAAACAACACCGGCTGCGGCCACAGCGCCAGCAACAGCGCCGGCACCACGGCCACCACCAGCCAGTGCCCCACCTGCTGCCGCCGGGCCACCAGCGGCAGCGCCGCCAACAAGGGCAGCAGGGGCACCAGCAGCCACGACAGTTCGATTCCGGCCCTCGTCACAGGTCGAACTCCCGGGCCACGATCAGCCGGCTCCAGGCGAGCGGACTCAGATCACTGCCGGCGATCACACCCACCGCCAGCGCGATCAGCGCGGTAAAGGCCACCGGAACCAGCAGCATCCAGTGGGTCTCGATCGGCACCCGGCCAGCCAGCGTGCAGTCGCGGTATTGCTCCTCGGGCCACCGGGCCGGCGGCCGACCGAACCAGCCCCGGTACACCATCGGCAGGAAATAAGCCGCATTGAGCAGCCCCGACAGCACCAGCACCAGCAGCACCCAGTCGGCGCCCACCTCGAGGGCACCGATCCCGAGATACCATTTGGAGACGAAACCGGCGATGGGTGGCACGCCGATCATGCCCAACGCACCCAGCGTGAACGCGGCCATGGTGAGCGGCATGCGCTTGCCGACGCCGTCCATTTCGCGGATCCTGTGCACGCCCAGCGTCTCGGCGAAGTTGCCCGCACAGTAGAACAGCGTCACTTTCATCAGCCCCTGATGCACCAGATGAACCAGGCCGCCGATCACCGCCAGCGGCCCCACCAGCGCGGCACCCAGCGTAATGTAGGACACCTGACTGACCGTTGAATAGGCGAGCCGCTTCTTGATGCCGGTCTGCTGCAGCGCCTTGAACGAACCGTAGAGGATGGTGAAGGACGCCAGCCAGACCAGAGGCTCGGCGAGATTGAGCTGCTGGACGGTTTCGGCACCGAAGACATCGTAGATCACCCGAACGATCCCGAAGGCCCCCGCCTTCACCACCGCCACGGCGTGCAGCAGTGCGCTGACCGGCGCCGGCGCCACCATCGCTCGCGGCAGCCAGCCGTGGACGGGGAACAGCGCGGCCTTGACCGCCAGGCCGGCAATAAGCAGGAAAAACCCGAGCCGCAGGCTGGGCGTGTGCTCCTCCACCATCGACTGCAGGTACCCGCCCGGGACAAATTCCGGGCTGCCCGCCACGCCGTGCAACACCACCACCCCCATCAGGAGGACGATGCCACCGGACACCGTATAGGCCAGGTATACCCAGCCGGCCCGCAGCGACTCGCGCGTCCCGCGATGAACCACCAGCGGGAAGGTGGCGAGGGTCAGCAACTCGTAGAACAGCAGGAAGGTCACCAGATTGCCGGCCAGAGCCACACCGACGGTGGCGCTCACGCACAGGCTGAAATAGCCGAAGAAGCGCGACCGCAACGGCGACCCCTCGAGGTAACCGATGGCGTACACGGTGGTGGCCAGCCAGAGCAGCGACGACAACGACACGAACAGCAGGGACAGGGCATCGCCGTGCAATACCAGCGGTGCATGAGGCAGAAACGGCAACTCGAAGCGATACGATTCGCCGCGATTCACTCCGAGCAGCATGACCGCCACCAGCGCCAGCTTGACGATCACGCCGACCATATTGAGCAGCGTGCGCA
>JBJHAZ010000271.1:0-3600 GCA_050485225.1 Gammaproteobacteria bacterium | reverse complement strand
CTCGGCTACCTGCGCCCCTGTCAGGGCATCGACGCGCTCCAGGGCACCCATGCCCTGCCCCTGTACGCCGCCGATCTGGTGCGCGCGCCGGGCGGCGAGTTCGTGGTGATCGGCGACCGCTGCCAGGCGCCACCGGGGGCGGGCTTCGCACTGCAGAACCGGGTGGTGCTGTCGCGCGTGATGCCGAGCATCTACCGCGACGCCCACGTCCACCGCGTCGCCCTCTACTTCCGTACCCTGCGCCAGACCCTGCTGGAAATGGCACCGACGGAAAAGGACAACACCCGGGTCGTGGTGCTCACACCCGGCCCCGGCAGCCCCACCTACTTCGAGCATGTCTACCTCGCCCGCTACCTCGGCTATACGCTGGTCCAGGGCGGCGACCTGGTGGTGCGCGACAACCAGGTCTGGCTCAAGTCCCTCGACGGCCTGCAGTCCGTCGACGTGATTCTGCGCTTTCTCAATGACAGCTGGTGCGATCCCCTCGAACTCCGTCAGGAATCCATGCTGGGCGTCACCGGCCTGCTGCAGGCGGTGCGGGCGGGCAAGGTGGCCATCGCCAACCCCATCGGCAGCGGGGCGCTGGAGAACGTCGCCTTCAAGCGCTACCTGCCCGGGCTGGCCAAACACTTCCTTGGCGAGGAGCTGCAGCTGCGCTCGCCGGAAACCTGGTGGTGCGGCGACGCCAAGCAGCGCCAGCACGTGCTGGACCAGCTCGACCGACTCGTGATCAAGCAGGTGGCGCGCACCCCGGGTGTCGAGCCCATCTTTCCGGGTCGGCTCAGCGGTACCGAGAAGGAGGAGCTGCGTCAGCGCATCCTGGCCCAGCCCTATCAGTACGTGGGCCAGGAACTGATCGAGCCCTCCACCGTGCCGACCCTCGGCGACCAGCGGGTCGAGCCGTCGCCCTTTGTGCTGCGCAGCTTCCTGGTCAGCAGCGGCGATGATTACACGGTCATGCCCGGCGGCCTGGCGAGAGCCGCGCAAAGCCCCGCCATCCCCATGGACCCGGGCAGCGACCGCGGCATCAGCAAGGACATCTGGGTGCTCGCCTCGGAACCGGAGCGCCAGCTCTCCCTCGCCCGGGACGAGCCGGCCTACCAGCCACTGGGCACCCTCGGCGAGCTGCCCAGCCGGGTGGCGGAAAACCTGTTCTGGCTGGGCCGCTACGCGGAGCGCTCGGAGAGCATCATCCGCCTGCTGCGCATTGTGTTCCTGCAGCTGCTGGAGCCGGACGACGACCCCGGCAACGACATCTACCTGACACGCCTGCTGCAATCGGTAACCCACCTGACCGAAACCTACCCCGGCTTCGTGGGCAAGGGCGGCAACAAGCTGCTGGAATCGCCCGGCGAAGAGCTGTTGTCGGTGTTCGTGGACGGCGACCGGGCCGGCAGCCTGGCCTTCAATCTCGGCGCCCTGCTCAGCGCCGCGGGTGGCGTGCGCGATCGTATTTCGCCGGACATCTGGCGGGTCTTCAACGAAATCGACACCGGCCTGCAACGACTGCGCTTCCAACGGGACCAGCAGTCGTCCCTGAGCGGCGCCCACGAGACCACCCTGGGCCGCGCACTCGATACGCTCAACCAGCTGCTGACCGCCTTTGCCGCCTTCACGGGCCTTGCCATCGACAGCATGACCCACGGCCAGGGCTGGACCTTCCTGATGCTCGGACGCCGGCTCGAACGCGCCCAGCAGACCCTGCCGCTGTTGCAGGCGACCCTGGTACATCCGGTGCCCTACGAGAGCCCGCTGCTGGAGCGTCTGCTGGTGATCTGCGACAGCCTGATGACCTATCGCAGCCGCTATCACAGCCAGGCCCAGGCGCTGCCGATCCTCGACCTGTTGCTGCAGGATGAAACCAACCCGCGCTCGCTGTGCTACCAGCTCAAGCACGTGCACGACGACATTCGCCAACTGCCCCGCAAGGACCGGGCGCTGGGGTACAAGATTCCCGAACAGCACCTGGCGCTGCAGGCGTTGAGCATGACGCGGCTGGCGGACACCCGACAAATGAGCCAGATCCGCGAAGGCCAGCGCGAGGAGCTGGAGCACCTGCTCGCCCAGATCGGCGCCATCCTGCCGCAACTGTCCGACGCGCTGACCCACAGCTACTTCAGTCATACGGACCAACCCACGCCCCTGGCGGGCTTCAAGCCACCGGGCGAAACCCCGGCCACCGGCGCCACCCAACCTCGAGTTGCCTGATGCGCTTCCAGATCAGCCACAGCACCACCTACCAGTACGCGGCGCCCATCAGCCTGTGCCACAACATCGCCTGCCTGCTGCCGCGCGCCACGCCGCACCAGCAGGTGATCAGCAGCTACCTGCAGATCACCCCACGGGCGGCATCGGTCCATGAGCGCACCGACTTCTTCGGCAACCGCCAGCATCACTTCTCCATCCAGCGCAGCCACCAGAGCCTGACCGTCACGGCTCACAGCGAAGTGATCATCAAGTCCATGGAATACCCAGGGCTGCTGCAGACCACCCGCTGGGAGGAAGTGCGCGACAACATCCTGTTCGACAATTCGCCCGCCGGGCTGGAAGCGCGGGCCTACATCCTGCCCTCGCCCTTCATCAAGCCGACCGACCGAATCCGGGCCTACGCCGAGCTGTCCTTCCAGCCAGAGCGCACCGTGCTGGAGGCCATGATCGACCTCACCCATCGCATCTTCACCGAATTTACCTACGATCCCCACTTCACCACCGTGGTTACTCCGCTCGAGGAGGTGCTGGAACACCGGCGCGGTGTCTGCCAGGACTTCGCTCATCTGGCGATCGCCTGCGCCCGCGCCATGGGCATTCCGGCCCGCTACGTCAGCGGCTACCTGGAAACCCTGCCGCCGCCGGGGCAGGAGAAGCTGCAGGGCGCCGACGCCTCCCACGCCTGGCTGGCGGTGTACGACCCCATCCTTGGCTGGACCGACTTCGACCCCACCAACGACCAGATCCCGTCCCACCAGCACATCACCACCGCCTGGGGCCGTGACTACAGCGACGTGACGCCGCTGAAAGGCATCTTCTTCGGCGCCGCCGATCATCAGCTCAAGGTGGCCGTGGACGTCAACCGGGTCGGCGAGTAGGGCGCAGGTTTCCGGCCAGCGTTGGCTCAAGAGGGATGCCGACGGTGGACCGTCATGCCGACTGCCGCTGGGCGGACCGAAAATCCTCCACCGACGGACTCCACGAAAAGTAATTGGCGTCGATGGCACCGTGCAGCTCGCCCAGGCGTATCTGCAACAGATCCATGAACTCGTGCAGACCGTTCTCGGCCATCTCGCCGAGATTGGCCGCCGTCACCTCCTCATCGATCCGGTTCACCTGGGCCAACAGCGCCTTGTTGCGCGGCATGCGCTTGAGGCAGTCGGTCATGCGCGTCAGCGTGTAACGGAAGGAACGCGGGAAGTCGCTGTCGAGCAACAGAAAGCGCAACACGTCCGGCCCCTGCACCCGCAGGCGCATGTGCTGGCGGTACATCTGGTAGGCGGTGAGCGACTTGAGCACACTCATCCACAGGATGTTTTCGTAAGGGTTGTGGATCAGCTCACCGCCCACATCGCGCTTGTCCGCCAGGTTGGCCGAGCGCACATCGAGAAT
>JBJHAZ010000270.1:0-3614 GCA_050485225.1 Gammaproteobacteria bacterium | reverse complement strand
ACCCGACGCGGGTAGTGCCGGTGGGGCCGCAGCTGGATCTGGACAGGCCCCACAATCGCGGCTGAGGGGCGCGGCCTCAATCGCGGAAATTGGTGAACTGGAACGGTTGGTCGAAATCCGCCTCCCGCACCAGCGTCATCACCGCCTGCAGGTCGTCGCGCTTCTTGCCGGTGACGCGCACCTGCTCTTCCTGGATCTGGGACTGGACCTTGAGCTTGCTGTCCTTGATCAGTTTGACCAGCTTCTTGGCGGTGGGCGCGTCGATGCCTTCCTTGAAGGTGATGCGGATGCTGTAGGTCTTGCCCGAGTGTTCCGTCTCGCCGATGTCCATGGTGGCCGGGTCCACGTTGCGCTTGATAAGCTTGGCGCGCAGCATGTCGACCATCTGCTGCAGCTGGATGTCGGCCTCGGCCTTGAGGATAGTGCCTTCCTTGCTCCAGTCGAAACTGGCGTCGACGCCGCGGAAGTCGAAGCGGGTGTCCAGCTCACGCGAGGCGTTGTCCACCGCGTTGCGCACTTCCTGATGGTCGATTTCCGAGACAATGTCGAAGGATGGCATGGTGTTCTCCTGTGATCCTGTGCTGATGCGCGGCTATCTTACTACAGCGTCCCGGGCATTTTTGCCCGCTGGGCGCGCAACCCCAACCGGACTTCCGGAGATGGCGTCATGAAACTGTTGTTGAGTGATCTGACGGGTATGCAACCGCTGGCACGGGTGGTGATCCGCTCGGTGGATCCGGGCCTGTACCAGCTGCTGGTCTGTGACGGGGGCGAGGAGCGGCTGGTCTGGGCGGATCGGCACCGGCCCCTGTGCAGCCGCAATCTTGTGCAACTCCGCGAACAGCTGTCCGCGCTTGCGATCGATGAGTTGGTGTTGCGCCACGAGAGCGCCTACGACGAGATGGTGGGCCAGCCGTTGCGGGAGCACTCCAATCGACTCGAAGTCCCCGTGGGTCGGGATAGCTACCCGGCCATCGAGACCGAGCGGACGGTTCGCTGATGTCCATGACGCTGGTGATCATCGCCGTCACCGTGGCGGTGTCCCTGTGGGCCTGGCAGCAGCCGCGCTGGCTCGACACCCTGATCTACCACGGCCCGTCGGTCGCCGCCGGTCAGTGGTGGCGTCTGTTGACCCATGGGTTCATCCACGCCGACGGCACCCACCTGCTGTTCAACATGTTCACGCTGTTCTTCTTCGGCCGCATCATGGAGCAGGTGCTGGGGGCCCGGGTGGGGGAAGTGGGCTTCGTGCTGTTCTATCTGGCGGGCATCCTCATGGCGATCCTGCCCACCCATTTCCGGCATCGGCGCGATGGCCGCTACCGCAGCCTGGGGGCGTCCGGGGCGGTGTCGGCCGTGCTGTTCGGCTACATTCTGCTGCAACCCTGGTCGATGCTGTTCGTAATGTTCGTGCCCTTGCCGGCCATCGTGTTCGCGGCGCTGTACGTGGGGTATTCCTTCTGGGCGGAGCGCCACGGTCGCGACTCGATCAATCACAGCGCCCACCTGTGGGGCGCTGCCTGGGGCGTGGGCTTTCTTCTGGTGCTGGAACCGCGACTGCTGCCGCGGTTCCTGGAGGAGTTGACCCGCCTGCCCTTTTAGCGGGGCAACCCCGGATTCACTAACCGACCACCCGCAAGGATGGCCGCCGGGGTTCACGATGGCTACGGGCCGTCGCCTGTGCGCCGTCCAGCCGGTATTCGATCACGCCGTACCAGCCGAGCCCCCGGTAGGTTTCGTACCCCGGTGTCAGTGCGAAGGCGACCAGCCGGTCGTCCAGCAGGTCGTGGCCGCGCTGACGGCCGGTCGTCTCTATCGGATAGTGCTCCCCGAGGCTGTGGCATCCCAGTGAATCCGCAATGATGCGATGACGGGCATCGAGCAGCATCACCCGGCTCTGCTCCCGTTCGTCGGCGGCGAGGCCGACACCGGTCACCACGTCGTTGGCCTGGGGCGCCCAGTCAAAGAAGATACCCAGCACACCGATCGCTTCGCCGTGCTCTTCGCCATCGCGCCGGATGGCGGTGGCGTAGGTGGCCACGGCCGACTCTTCCAGTGCACCGTTGTGTTCGATATCGGCCACCACAAAGTCGTCGCCGCTGGCGGTGGCCATGGCGCGACGGAACCAGTCCTGGCGCGCCACGTTGGTGCCGGGTGCACCGGGGTAGCGGTCGGGCCGCCCGGTGGCGATCACGTTGCCGGCGGTATCGGTGATCCACAGGTCGAGGTAGACGGTATAGGAGCGCAGGATGGTCGCCAGTCGGCCGGTGGCAAAGCGGGACAGGTCGACGTCGGTCGGGTCTGCTGCAGCGGCCACCACGGCGCTGTCGGTGGCCCACCAGCGCACGTCGCAGGAACGCTCGTACAGGTTGCGGTCGATGATCTCGACGGCGTTGAGGGCCAGGTCGGTCAGGCGCTGGCCGCGAAACTCGTTGACCATCTCGGTGCCTGCCTGCTGGATCTGCTGTGTCTGGTGCTCCACGTCAGCGCGAAAGTCCCGGGCGATCTGATTGATCTCGCCCGATACCTTGCCCATTTCCTGGGCGACAACCGAGAAGGCGGCTCCCGCGGCGCCAGCCCTGGCGGCCTCGATGCGGGCATTGAGTGCGAGAATCTCCGTTTGTCGCAGGATGGATTCGATCTTGCCCACCTTGTCCCGGGTGAGGGTGGCGATGTTCATGGCGAGGTCGAGGACGCTGTTTTCTTGCATGGTTACTCCTTGGGACAGCAGGCCACCGGCGGTGGCGGTAACTCGAGGGGTCGTTGAGCTGTGGACCTGTATTCAAGCAAGAGCCGGGCCAGTCTCGATGGGGCCACGCGGCCGTAACTGCTAGAATGACAGGGCTGGCGAGGTGTCAGTCCAGTTTGGGAGTACAGACAGCATGCGGATTGGAGCGGGTCCTGAATGGCGGCGCTGACGACTGATCAGGTGGGGGCAGATTGGTCGGATCTGTTGCACCGGTTCCCCGTGGTCGTATCGGACCGGATACGGGAACTGGCGCTTGCCCATGGCGAGGCGCTGGCGGGCCACTTTTACGAGCACATGATGGCCGACTCCGGCGCGCGGGTCTTTCTCAGCCATGATGAAGTCCAGGTACGCCTGCAGGCTTCCATGCAACGCTGGATCGGGCGGGTGTTCTCGCCGCGGCTCGGCGATCCGCTGGATGAACTCATTGCCGAGCAGGTCCACGTGGGCGACGTGCACGCGCGCATCGACATCCCGGTGCACCTGGTGCTGCGCGGCGCCCGGGTGCTCAAGGACCGGTTTGTCGAGCTGATTCGGCACGACGAGGTACTGCAGGCGGAGCATCGCAGCGATGCCGCCCGGCTGGTTTCCGGGGTGGTGGATCTGGCCATGGAGATCATGAGCCATGCCTATACCCGGTCCAACGAGCGCAATGCTCGCGCCGAGGAGGCCTACCGACTGTTTTCCGTAGCGCAGAACCTGTCCACCGAGCGCGAACGGCAGCGGGCGGCTCTGCTCGATTGGGAGAACACCCTGATGTTCGACCACGCGGTGGGTGCGCCCGGTGTGCAATTGCCCCGGATCGGAACCTCCGAGTTCGGCCTCTGGTTTCGCCACAAGGGCGCCCATGCCTTCCAGGGCGCACCGG
>JBJHAZ010000269.1:0-3631 GCA_050485225.1 Gammaproteobacteria bacterium | reverse complement strand
ATCCCATCGAGAAGGGTTCATTGACAAAACCGGCCGCCACCTGGGTATCGAACAGGGGCTGCGGCAGCACGCCCAGCCCGCTCTGCAGCACCTGCAGGTCCTCGGAGCAGGAGTGCAGCACCTTGAGCACGGTGGGCGCGGTGAGCAGCTGGCGCAGGGGCTCGAGGTCATCGATGGCCAGCGGGTCCACCAACCAGCAGTGATCGCGGTCCGCCAGCTGAACCAGACCCAGCTTCGCATGGTAGGTATTGGTGCGCACGAACTCGGTGTCGAGCGCAATCACCGCCGCGGACTGGAGTCGGGCGCAGCACTCGCGCAATTGTTCGTCGCTGTCGACCAGCGTGAAAGGTATGGCTTCAGGCATCAGTGGCTTCCGGATGGAGCGGGTATCGGGCACCCGCTCCGGGATGAATGGCAGGGAACCCCGCCGGGGGTTCAGTAATGTTTGCGGCTGTTGAAAGCGTGCATGAGGGTGCCGCCGTCCACGTACTCCAGCTCACCGCCGAGGGGCACGCCGTGGGCAATGCGGCTGACGGTCACACCCAGGGCCCGGGCGCGCTCGCCGATGTAGTGGGCGGTAGCCTCGCCCTCCACCGTGAGGTTGGTGGCCAGGATCACTTCGGTCACGTCGCCGCTGCGCAGCCGCTCCATCAATTGGTCGATGCCGAGATCGTCGGGACCGATACCGTCGATGGGTGACAGGTGTCCGAGCAGGACAAAGTAGTGGCCGTTGAAGGCGTGGGTCTGCTCGATGGCCAGCACGTCCGCCGGCGTTTCAACCACACAGACCACCTGCCCGTCGCGGCGCGGGTTGGCGCAGATTTCGCAGGTGTGCAGCTCGGTCAGGTTGCGGCACTGACTGCAGCGGCCCACTTGCTCGACAGCGGCATCGAGCGCACGCACCAGTCGCGCGCCGCCCTCGCGATCGCGCTCGAGCAGATGCAGTGCCATGCGCTGGGCCGATTTGGGGCCAACGCCGGGCAGGCAGCGCAGCGCGCCGATCAATTCGTCAATGACAGGGCTGAACAACGGACAGACCTCAGAACGGCATCTTGAAACCGGGGGGCATCTGCATGCCGCCAGTCACCTCCGCCATGCGATCGCGGGTCTGCTGCTCGACGCGGCGCACGGCGTCGTTCACCGCGGCGGCGAGCAGGTCTTCCAGCACTTCCTTGTCCTCGGAGAGCAGCGACGGGTCGATCGTCACCTTGCGCACATCGTGACGGCCGGTCATCAGCACCTTGACCATCCCGGCGCCGGACTGCCCCTCCACCTCGGAGCTGGCAATCTGCTCCTGCATCTGCTGCATCTTGGCCTGCATCTGCTGAGCCTGTTTCATGAGGTCGTTCAGGTCTTTCATCGGTTCCTCGGCTGTATCGTTTGCGGTTGTACCGGACAGGCACAAGGATACCGCAAACAGGCCGAGCTTACCGTAACCACCGATGCCCGCCCCAGCCATTGATGTGGAACCGCACCTCGACAGGATTACGCCGGGTTGATCGCCTCGATGGCGATCGGCACCCCCGAGAAGTGGGCCATGCCGCTGATGCTGTCGATGGTGGCCTTGCTGGTGAGCCGATTGACGTTGCCCTCCAGATAGCCGTGGGCGATGGAGACCACACCCCGCCTCATGCCCGGATCGATTCTGGCCACCAGGGCGATACGGCCGCTGCCGGTGCTGACCCGCACCGGCTGGCCGTCGGCGATGCCGTGATCCTCTGCGTCGGCGGGGTGCAGGATGGCATTGGCCTCCTCGCCGAGCTGATCCAGCTGCGAGTTGAACTTCCTGCGCTGTCGGCGCGAGGAGTAGCACAGCGGCTTCGGCTGACCCAGTGTGGCCTCGTCGGCGCGGCGCATCTCGTGCCACTGGCCGAGCAGTTTTTCCGGCACCAGTCGCCAGCCGCCGATGCGCTCGATATGGGCGTCCACCCAGGGGGCGGGAAACTCCAGCGGTTTTTCCACGTAGCGCTTTTCCTTCAGCTCATCGAAGCTGCACCGCGCGGTCTGCATCAGATGGCGCATCATCGCCTCGTCGGCACCGGGCTCGCGGTCGTCCAGCGGCACGTGCTCGGGCACCGGCAGGTCGGCGCGGCGCATGATCTCGGCAATCACCCACCAGGCGGATCGCCGCTCGCCCAGCGGTTCCACCAAAGGCGCGGAATACTGCAGGTTGAGGTTCCACGCCAGGGTGTCCCAGCGGGTGAACTCCGGGCGCTCCACCGCATCCTTGGTGGGCAGCACATGGGTGCTGCGGGCGGTGGTCTCGTTGTGGATGATGTCGACCATCACGTTGAGTTCGAGCCGGTCCAGCGCCTGCTCCAGCGCGTTGGTGTCCGGGAAGGTGCGCAGCAGGCGGCCGCCGAAGTTGAACAGGCCACGGATGTTGCCCGCCTCGATCTCGTCGGGCAGCACAGCGCAGGGCCAGTCGCCGATCACGCCGGGTACGTCCGGGCGGATGTTGGAGCCTGGTGTCCAGGGGTCCATATCCGGCAATTCGAAGCTCTCGAAGGGCATCAGGAAACCGGGATGGAACCAGGCGCCGCCCTTGTTGTTCATGGCGCCGGTAAGGATCATCAGCAGCCAGGCAAACCACTGGGTCATGTTGCAGCCGCTGGACATGGTGATGCCGGTGCCGGTTTCCACCACCACATTGCCGCCCTGACGGCGGATCGCCGCCAGCAGGTCCTGCATGTCCTTGGGGTCGACGCCGGCAATGGCCGCGGCGGCATCCAGGTCATACCCTTCCAGCGCGGCGCGCAGTTCGTCCAGCCCGTTGAGCGGCTGGCGCGGCTGCAGCGGGCCGCCGTCGATGATCTCGCGGATGAGCCACGCCAGGATAGCGTAGTCCTTGCCGGGATAGGCGGCAATATGGCGGGTGGAGAATTTCGCGGTTTCGGTGAACAGCGGATCAATGGTCCACACCTCGCCTCGGGCGGCCACCGCCTTGATCCATACGGCGGGATTGAACATGCCGGTGTTGTGGGCGTGGCTCACCATCGGGTTGGTGCCCACATAGAGCAGCATGCGCGCGTTGTCGTAGTCGGTCTTGGGGTTCAGCCCCGGGAAACCGCCCACCGCGCCGGCCACCAGTACCTTGGCCACGCCGTCGATGGTCAGGGGCGAGAACTTCGGCCCGTAGCCGAGCGCCCGGTGCAGCGCTTCCTCCATGGCGTATCCTGACGAATCCAGACCCAGACCGCTGCCGAAATTGATGCCCACCGAGCGGGGACCGTGCTCGGCGATGATGGCGCGCAACCGGGCTGCGATATCGTCCAGCGCCTCGTCCCAGCTCACCGGTACCAGCTCGCCGTTCTTGCGCATCAACGGCTGCGTCAGCGCGTCGGGGCTGTGGTGAAGCTGGTCAATTGCGCGACCCTTGGGACAGGTGTAACCGGCGCTCAGGGGGTGATCCCGGTCACCACGCACCCTGACAATCTGATCGCCGGCCACCTCGGCCACCAGCCCGCAGTGGACCATGCAGACCTTGCAGTAGGTGGGCTTGAGTTGGGTGGTACCGGACTCGGTGGACGGGGTCGACATGGCAGCATCCTCTCGGTGGATGAACTTATTATTGGCACTAAGTGATCACTTGGCCACATAATTTCACAGAGGCTGCCCGGTCGACAAGTAC
>JBJHAZ010000268.1:0-3648 GCA_050485225.1 Gammaproteobacteria bacterium | reverse complement strand
GGCCAGTACACCTCGACCGGCTTCGAAGCCCGGGTGCTGGGTCAGCCACGCATGTTCGGAGCACGGTTGCGCTATCGTTTCTGAACCGGGTATCAACAGGCCCGCAAGGGCTGCCCTTTGGCCGGGTCCGGAGCGACCCGGCCATGTTTTTGTTGTGGAGATCATTCCGTGTCATTGACCAGTTCCCTGGCCTCGCTGGTGTTGGCGTTGCCTCCGCGCCAGTCCCGACGCATCCGCGTCGACAGGGCCGTGCCCGTACCCATGCGCGACGGCGTTACCTTGGTGGGCGATCGCTACGTGCCCGAGGGCAACGATCGTCCGCCGCTGGTATTGATGCGCAGTCCCTATGGGCGCGGCATGATTTTCGGACTGATGGCCCGGCTGTTTGCGGAGCGAGGATTTCAGGTATTCCTGCAGAGCTGCCGCGGTACCGGGGGTTCCGGTGGCGTCTTCAGCCCCATGCGTCAGGAGCGTGCCGACGGCGTGGACACGGTGCGGTGGCTGGGTGATCAGCCGTGGTTCGGCGGCCGGCTCTATACCTTTGGCCTCAGCTATCTGGGCTATGTCCAGTGGGCCATCGCTGCCGAGGCGGGACATCTGATCGATGCCATGGGGCTGCAGGTAACGCTCTCGAACTTTCGCAACGAGACGCTCGCCTTTGGCGGCTTTACCCAGGAAGGCTCGCTGGAGTGGAGCCGGATCATCGATTCGCTGCAGAACCGCCGGCCGCTCAAGGATCGATTGCTGCGCCGGGCACCCCGCGTGAACATGAAACAGATCCATCAACACCTCCCGCTGAATGAGCTCGACCGCCTGGCGACGGGCCGGACACTGCCCTGGTGGCAGGAATGGCTGGCGCACGACCAGCCCGACGACCCGTGGTGGGCGCAGGTGGACCAGTCCGAGGCCACTCGCTCGGTGGCGGTGCCCGCGGTGATGGTGGGCGGCTGGCGGGATATTTTCCTGCCGTGGCAGATCCGCGATTTCGAGGCGATGCAGGCTCGGGGGCGGGATGTGTGGTTGACCATCGGGCCCTGGGGCCATGCCTCGCTCGCGGGCATGGCCGAGGGCTTTCGCCAGAGCCACGCGCTGTTTGCGGCGCACAGCCGTGGCGAGCAACCACTGCCCGAACGAGACCGGGTGATGCTGTATGTCATGGGAGCCGATACCTGGCGGGGCTATCCGAGTTGGCCGCCGCCCGACTCGCGCCAGGCATCCCTGTACCTGACCGACGGCCGCCTGGCCATGACACCAGCGGAGACCGCCGGATCGTCGCGCTGGCGCTACGATCCCTCAGACCCGACGCCCTCGGTACACGGCCCCAAGGTGATGGGTGGCGCCAGAAAGCCGGACATGTCGCGCCTCGAGCGGCGCCGCGACGTGGTGACGTTCAGCTCGCCTCCCCTGACCGCCGACTGCGACCTGATCGGGCCGGTGGCCGGGGAGCTGTACCTGCGGTCCAGCCTCGAGCACACCGATGTGTATGTGTGTCTGTGCGATGTGGACACCCGGGGGCGGGCGCTGCATGTGCTCGATGGCTACATGCGGTTGCGGCCCGGCGATGCTCCCCCGGATCACGATGGCGTGCGAACCGTGCGGGTGGACTGCTGGCCCACGGCCTACCGCTTCCGGCGCGGTCATCGAATCAAGCTGCTGGTCGCCAGTGGTGCGCACCCGCGCTACGCCCGCAACACCGGCACCGGCGAGCCACTGGGTTCGGTCACCCGGCTGGTGGCCTCGGATCAGGAGCTGTTCCACGATGCCGTGCGCCCCTCCCGGTTGATCGTCACCGTGAGCGGCTCCCGGAACGAGCTGCCGCTGGCCTGAATCAGGCTGGCGGTCGTTCAGTCGCGATAGGTGCCGTGGTCGAGCAGGTCCCGCAGCAATTGCAGTTCGTCGTGCTTGCGGGCCACGGCCGCCTCGCCGGCGGGAATGCACTCGCCGGCGCGGTCGAAGTCCATCAGGGCGATGTGTTTTACCTGCGGGGTGATGTGGATATCGGGTGGCTCGCCCACCATGCGTGAGCGGGTGATGCGGTCCTGCATGATGTCGATGGAGCCGGCGATGACGTCGAACAGCCCCGGGTCCGGCGTTTCCTTGCGCTTGAGGGAGGAAATGTAGGCGTCGAGCCGCACGCCCAGGCCCACTTTCATCTTCGCGCCCCAGCGCCGCACCGGGTCGAGTTCTTCCAGGGCCGGCGGCGGACTGTCCGGCTTGGGCTTCACGCCCCTGCCTGGCCCGGTTTTCAAGGCCGGGTCCTTCAGTTGCCGCCAGAAGCGGTCGCCGACCATGTCGTCGTTGAGATTGACGGCGATCACGATTTCGGCACCCATGCTGCGTGCCAGGGATACCGGTACCGGGTTGACCAGGCCACCGTCCAGCAGGTAGCGGCCGTCAGCGGCCGCCGGCGCAAACAGGCCCGGCAGGGATATGGATGCACGGCAGGCCTCCAGCAGCGGCCCGTCGCGCAGCCAGAGCTCCCGGCCGGTGCCCAGCTCGGTGGCCACGCACGCGAAGGGGATGTCGAGGTTTTCGATCACCGGGTTGCCGATCACCTTTTCGAGAGCCCGCATGAGCATGGCGCCCTGCAGGAATCCGCCACCGGTCATGCGGGCGTCGAGCAGGCGGATGATGTCGATACGGCGCAGGCGGCGCACCCAGTGCTCGAAGGGGTCGAGCCGATTGGCGGCCACCACGCCGCCGACGATGGCACCCACCGACGAACCGGCGATCAGGTCGGGCCGGATACCCCGCTCGGCGAGCGCCCGGATGACGCCAATGTGGGCCCAGCCGCGCGCCGCGCCGCCGCCCAGGACCAGTCCGATACGGGGTCTGTGCAATTTCACATGATTGCGACCGGCAAGAATTTACAGTTCAAACGGGGTGTTGAGCTTCTTCGGCACCGCCCGCAGTTTCAGGCTGGCGTGCCGCGGAATGCCGTCGATGTAGGGCGGGTAATCCTCACCCTGGATCAGGGGCAGCAGGTACTCCCGACCCTTCTCGGTGATCCCGAAGCCGTCCTCGCTGATGAAATCCCGCGGCATCATCTTCTCCACATTGGCGACCTCGGCCAGCGGGGCTTCGCCCAGCGACCAGCGGTACTCGCTGCCCGCCTGGCGCTCGATGGCCACCATCACGGCGTTCTTGCCCGCCAGCGCGTATTCCACGGCGGCCTGCCCCACCGCATAGGCCTGTTCCACGTCGGTGGCCGAGGCGATGTGGCGGGCGGCCCGCTGCAGGTAGTCGGCCAGCGCCCAGTGGTATTTATAGCCCAGTTTTTCCTTGATCAGGTTGGCCAGTGTGGGTGCGACGCCACCCAGCTGCTTGTGGCCGAAGGCATCGGTGTGGGCCGAGGCGGCGATCAGGTTGCCGTCGGCATCGCTGGTGCCCTCGGAGGCGACGATCACGCAGTAACCCTTCTCCCGGACCGTCGCGTCGACGCGGGCGAGGAACGCCTCCTGGTCAAAGGCGATTTCCGGGAACAGGATGATGTGCGGGGGATCGCCGGCCTGCCGGGCCGCCAGGCCGCCGGCGGCGGCGATCCAGCCGGCGTGGCGGCCCATCACCTCGAGGATGAACACCTTGGTGGAGGTTTCGCACATGGAGGCCACATCGAGGCTCGCTTCCATGGTGGACACGGCCACGTAC
>JBJHAZ010000267.1:0-3680 GCA_050485225.1 Gammaproteobacteria bacterium | reverse complement strand
ATGGCGAACATCAGGAAGGCAAACGCCATCGAGGCCACCAACCCGGCGATGAAGCCACCGCCCGGCTCGTCGTGGCCACGCATGAGCAGATAGACGGAAAACAGCAGCAGCAGCGGTACCAGAAACCGCGCTACGGTACGCAGGATGAGGGAACCTTCGATCTGGGTCATCGCTGATCCTCGGCACGATATCGGATCATGGCGTAGATACCGATGGCCACCAGGGCCAGCACGAATATCTCGCCCAGGGTATCGAGCGCCCTGAAATCCACCAGAATGACGTTGACGATGTTGCGGCCATGGGCCGTCGGCACCGACTGCTCGATGAAGTAATCGGAAACGGGTTCGAACAGGCGGTTGCCAAGGGTAGCCAGCATCAGCAACGACACCATGCCGCCGGCAGCCACCGCCACCACCGTGTCGCGCGCGCGCGTGGCCCGGGACGACAGGTTGAGAAAGCGCGGCAGGCGGAACAGCACCAGCACCAGCAGCAGCACCGTGAGCGTCTCCACCAGAATCTGGGTAATCCCCAGGTCCGGGGCGCTGAACAATACATACACCAGCGCCACGCTGAACCCGACAATACCCAGTGCCGCCACGGCGGCAAGACGGGTGCGCGTCCGAGCCACGAAAATCGCCGCCATGATCACGGTGGTCGCCACCGCCAGCTCATGAAGCTGTATCCCCGAGAAATCGATCTGGAAATCGGGCGTGGCGTAGAAGAACAGCGTGTAGTAGATGAGGGCCATGGTCGTGAGGATCACGGTCAGCATGTAGGTTCTCATGGACCCGCTCTGCAGCAGGCGGGTCTGGGTCTTCGCGAGCCACACCAGGCCGTCCATGAACCGCCAGTAGCCCCGCTCCGGGCCGATGCGATCGTACAGCCGCTGCCAGGCGAGGAACCGGTCCAGCCAGCGAATCCAGTTCAGATACAGGAAGACACCGCCCAGCAGGCACAGGGCGCTGAGCAGCAAAGGCAGATTGAACCCGTGCCAGAGGGCCAGATACAGCGTGATCTCGCCGCCGTAAACAGCGGCTGCGGCCTGGTTGACGATACCCGCGTCTCCGACCAGGAACGGCAGCAGGCCGAACACCAGGCCGAGCACCGTCAGCACCGCCGGACCGATCAACATCTCCAGTGGCGCCTCGTGGATGCCCTGGGGCTTGCTCGGCTGCAGATCGCCCACGAATGGCCGCAGACACACCAGACCCGCCGCACCCACCACCAGTGTGGCGCCAATGACCGCCAGCGCGAGCATGACGGCGGTGACCCAGCCACCGTTGCCGGCGAGCAGTGCCTCGAACATCAATTCCTTGCCGATAAAGCCGAACAACGGCGGAATGCCGGCAAGGGACAGCCCCCCCAGCAGGGCGAAGGCCGCGGTCAGCGGCATGACACCGCGCAGCCCGCCGAGCTTGGCGATCTGTTTGGTGCCGGTGCTGTGATCGACAGCACCGGCCACCATGAACAGGCCGCCCTTGTACAGCGAATGGGCCAGCAGGAAGGTCATGGCCGCAAAAATACCGGTTTCGCCACCCAGACCGATCAGCATCACCAGCGTACCCAGCGCCATCACGGTGGAGAACGCCAGCACACGCTTGAGATCCGCGCTCTGATAGGCGAGGAAGGCACCGGTGAACAGCGTCACGGCACCGAAGAGCCCCAACACCGTGGTCCACAGTTCGGTGCCGCCCAGGGTCGGGTTCAGGCGCGCCAGCAGATAGATGCCCGCCTTGACCATGGTGGCCGAGTGCAGATAGGCGGACACCGGGGTGGGTGCGGCCATGGCGTTGGGCAGCCAGAAATGGAAGGGAAACTGCGCCGACTTGGTAAACGCACCCAGCAGGATCAATACCAGCAACGGCACGTAGTTGTCATGCTCCTGGAGCGACTGGCCGAGAATCTCCGACAACTCCCAGGTACCGCCGGCCATGGCGAGCATCACCAGCCCCGCCAGCAGTGCCAGGCCGCCACCGGCGGTGACGATCAACCCCTGCAGCGCCGATTTGCGGGCCTTCTCGTCCTCGTGGTTGAAGCCGATCAACAGGTACGAGGTAACGCTGGTCAACTCCCAGAACACGAACATCAGGATCATGTTGTCGGACAGGACGACGCCGAGCATCGACGCCATGAAGGACAGCATGATCACATAGAAACGCGGCAGGTCACGGTGGCCCGCCAGGTAGGCGCCGGCATAGAGCAGGATGAATGTGCCGATCCCACAGATCAGCAGCGCAAACAGCAGCGACAGGCCATCGAGATGAAACGACAGCGGCAGGTCGAGCGCGGGCAGCCAGGGCGTGACCTGGGTAATGGTTTCGCCCGCGAGGATCTGGGGCAGCAGACCGGCAAAATAGACGGTGAGTGCGGCTGGCAGGAGGGCCAGCAACCAATGGGTATGGCGGCCCAGCAAGCGATACAGGAATGGCGCTGCCACCGCGAGCACAAATCCCGAGAGAACAGCTGTCAGCATGGTGTGGTCAGGACTCCTTCCGCACGTCAGCCCGGGTACGCACCGACGAATTGAGTACGCCTACCCCGGGACTTTCGGGCACTGGGCCCGGCCCGTCGGGTCGCGGCAAACCGGGACGATCATACCGAACGGCCGATGGGGCGGCAACGAAAACCGGCGCTAACCACTTAACTAATCAGGGGATTTTGAGCGCTTATAAATAAGCAGGGAGAACCGGGGCGACGTGTTACCGAACACCCCAATCACATGCCGGTCAAAGAATGCGCGAATACCGCGCCGCACCGGCGTCCCGGTTCAGGTAGGCGTCGAACACCATGCACAGACGCCGGATCAGCAGTCGTCCGGCCGGTGCCACCCGCAGACCGTCGTCCTCCACGACCACCAGGCCGTCGTGCACCATGGGCGTCAGGCGCTCCAGTTCTGGCGCGAAGTACTCCCGGAACCGGATGCCGAAACGCGCCTCAATGAGCGTAAAAGAAAGATGGAAATGACAGATCAACTCCCCGATGACCGCCGCACGGATGTGGTCGTCGGCGCTGCGCCGCACGCCACGCCACACCGGCAGGCGGCCACCGTCGAGTGACTGCTGATAGGCGGGCAGAGCCTTGTGGTTCTGGACATAGAGATCATCGATGGCGCTGATCGCCGAGACACCCATGGCCACCAGGTCGCAGTGCCCGTGAGTGGCATAGCCCTGGAAGTTGCGCTGCAATCTGCCTTCCTGCTGTGCCTTCGCAAGCGCATCCTCGGGGCGGGCAAAGTGATCCATGCCGATGTACACATAGCCGGCGTCGAGCAGACGGTCGATGGTGTCGTGCAGCATGGCCAGCTTCTCGCTTGGGTCAGGAAGCTCGCGGGCATCGATCTGGCGCTGGGTCTTGAACAGCTCCGGCATGTGGGCGTAGTTGAACACCGACAGGCGGTCCGGGGCCAGCCGGATCACCCGCTCCACGGTCGCGGCAAAACTGGCCCGAGTCTGCCGTGGCAGTCCGTAGATCAGATCGAAACCGATCGAATGGAACGCCAGCGCCCGCGCCCGCTCCACCAGCTCGCCCACCTGCGACTCGCTGTTGAAACGGTTCACCGCCTGCTGCACCGCCGGATCGAAGTCCTGGATACCCATGCTCAGGCGGTTGAAGCCCAGCGAACGCAGGCAGTCGAGGCTGGCTGCCGTGGTCTCGCCGGGATGGATCTCGATGGAGTACTC